>NZ_JADPJR010000006.1:0-694 GCF_023073535.1 Bradyrhizobium sp. 179
GCCGCCATTCCGTACGCGGTTGCCGTGGTGCTCTGCATCTTCGTGGGGCGGATCAGCGACCGCTTGCTGAAGGGCGACGTGGGCGGCGGAAAGCGTCGCTACATGATCGCGTTCGCGATGCTCCTTGCCGCCGTCATCCTGTTTGCTCCGTTTGTCCAGGACGTTTGGCTCATCCTGGGTCTGATCGCCATCTCGCTCACCGGCATCGCCTCAACGACTTCGTTGAATTTCGCTCTGCTCAACGATCTGCTCAAGCGTCCGCGAGACATCGGCGTGGCGATGGGTTTCCTCGTCGTCGGCGGCAATGTGTTCGGCCTGATGGCGCCCATCGTGACGGGCTACGTCGTCGAGAGCACCGGCAATTACGACCGGGCGTTCATTATCGCCGGCGCGCTGCTCGTGGTCGGAGCTACGTCCATCCTGACACTCACAGGGCGTCCGCTAGGCGACGACGCCGACGCTCCCGAGGTTGCTCCCCGGAAGCTGGCGACGGAGGCCTAGAGGCCTTTTATGGACATGATCGATTTCGAACGCCGCAACATCCTGCAGGGAGCATTGCTGATGACGATAGCCGGTACAGCGACGACTCTTGGGACGGCCGCGCAAGCGGCGAATGCACCTGGGTTCGCCGGGTTCGCCTATACGGGCTGCCGGACGACCAAAGAGCGCGACGCGAGGGGCAAGGGCATCAACG
>NZ_JADPJR010000028.1:0-136059 GCF_023073535.1 Bradyrhizobium sp. 179
CGCGCGAGCGCGCCGGCTGCGGCCTAGTTGAGGGGCAACAGCCGCCGCGCTCGCGCTCCACGCCTATCGGAAGGGCACTTAAGGTGTGATGGCAAATGGCCAGGAAACCGAGATCGAAACACTCCGCGCCGTCATCGCGCGTTACAGCGCGCCGCAATGATTGGAATTCGATCTGCGATCTCCATCAGGGCCCGCGGTCAATGGCCGCATCTCGAGGCCATATACATGACCGCTCCCCGATCCGTTTGCCGAAGCAGCAAAAAGCCCTTGCCGAGAGGGGGCCGTCCATACATGACGGGGAGAGGCCAGCGCTGGAGTGGAGAGGATCCGTCGCGCGAAGCTGCCGCCGAACGCCCCATCATCCCCCGTAGCTCTGCACCAGGCTTCCCGCCACCAGCGACCAGCCGTCGACCAGCACGAAGAAGATCAGCTTGAACGGCAGCGAGATCGTTGCTGGTGGCAGCATCATCATGCCCATCGACATCAGCACTGAGGCAACGACGAGGTCGATGATCAGGAAGGGTAGAAACAAAAGGAAGCCGATCTCGAAGGCGCGCTTCAGCTCGGAGATCATGAAGGCGGGGACCAGGATGCGCAGTGCGAGATCGTCAGGCGTGGCCGGCAGGGCCTCGCCGGAGAGATCCAGGAACAGCTTGAGGTCCTTCTCGCGCAC
Source organism: Bradyrhizobium sp. 179 (assembly GCF_023073535.1). Lineage (NCBI taxonomy): Bacteria > Pseudomonadati > Pseudomonadota > Alphaproteobacteria > Hyphomicrobiales > Nitrobacteraceae > Bradyrhizobium > Bradyrhizobium sp. 179. The sequence goes on from NZ_JADPJR010000028.1 coordinate 674, forward strand.
GTTCTTCTGCATGAAGCCGCGCAAGGGCACCGAGGCGCGCTGGAGTGCGTCCTCGACGCCGATCTGGTTGGCGACGAGCGGCCGGATGCCCTCGTCGTAGGATTTCTGCAGGACCGGCCCCATCACGAAGAAGGTGAGGAACATCGCCAGCGCAATGATCACCGAGTTCGGCGGGGCGGTCGCCGTGCCCATAGCGGTGCGCAGCAGCGACAGCACGACCACAATGCGCGTGAACGACGTCATCATGATCAGGATCGACGGCGCGATCGACAGCACCGTGAGCAGGGCGATGAGCTGGATCGCCCGCTCGGTGACGCCGCCGCCACCCGGACCTCCGCCGAGATTGATGCTGACGTCCTGCGCATGCGAAAGGCTCGCGAGGGAGACCGCGCCGATCAGGACAGAAAGAAAAAGAACTCTACGCGGGAGGGCCGGCAACCTCACGAAGACGGCTTCGGACGGCCGAGCAGGGACGCCATCTCGTCTTCGAGATTTTCAAAGCTGGTCTTTTCCGTGGCGGGCTTTGCCGGCGGGGCCGGTGGCGCCGGCGGCTCGCTGCGTGCCGCGCGCGGGGGAGCGGCCGGTGGCTCCGGCGCAACCGGAGGCGCGACCGTTTCGCCAGCCGGGCGTCGCAGCGCAGCTTCGAGCCGCTGGGCCATTTCGGCGAGATTCTGCTCGGCGCTCGAGGGCGTAGCGGCCGGGGCAGGGGCCGGCGGAGCCGCCTGCGGAATCGGTGGCGGCGGCGCCGCACGCTCGGCGCGCACCGGCGGCACCTTTCCCGGGTCGTTGTGGCGCGGCGGACGCGGCATCAACGGCGGCTCGCTGCGGGCGATGCGCGGCGGCAGCGGCTCGGGCCGTGGTTCGCGCTCGGGCCGTGGCGCGATCGGCTCGGGCGGAAAGCCGGCCAGGGGATCGCTGCGGCGTTCGGCCGGCGCGGGAGCGGGCCGGCGCACCTCGTCGACGAAGGACGGCCGCGCGGGCCGTGGCGGCGGCTCGGGCATTTGCGGCTCGGGGTGATCGAGCAGTTCGGGTCGCGGCGCTTCGTCGGCCCAGGCGCCGGAATCGGGCATGGGGGCGAGGCGCGGCGCTTCGGCAGCGCTGGAGCGCTGCGGAAACTGGTCGCGGCCGGACCCGGCGCGAACGATATTGGGCTCGACAACGATGTCCGTCGGGCCGCCGATCATCAGGAGATGCTCGACATTGTCGCGCCGGACCAGCACTAGGCGCCGCCGTCCGTCGACGGCGGCGGCATCGATCACGGCGAGCCGGGGCATCCTGCCGCGCTGGGTGTTGGCGCCCAGCCGGCTGCTGGCGAATCGGCGAACCAGCCATGCAGCGACGCCGATCAACGCCAGAACGACGATGAACGCGACGATGAAGGTGATAGGGCTGCCTTGCATACTTGTCCCCGACAAATGGCGCTTTTCTCGTGCCCGTGGTCAGACGCGCCAACCACCGGCATACGATGCCCCAAACTGCGATCTCTTAACGTTCCACGGCAAGTTTTGCCGTCCCCAACTCTTAATAACCCATGAATCGCTCGATCCAAAACGACTTCTTGGCCCGTGTACGCGCCGCCAAATGGTTGGGTTAATGCCACTTTTGGAAAGGCCGAATCGGAACTGCCCGCCTGTCGTGTCCATCGGGGAACCGGTGCCTGTGATATCTTTAACCAGCTGTTAACCATACAGGCGGCAAATTCTGCCTAGCTTCGGATCTCAAGGTCCGCAAGGGGCGGAAGGAGCCGCAACGATGTCCATTAACGACCTCCCGGTGCTGTCAGCGCTTCGGACCAAGATGCAGTGGCACCAGGAGCGCCAGCGCGTCCTGTCCGAGAACGTCTCCAACTCCGATACCCCCAAATTCCGGCCGCGCGACCTGGTCGAGCCTAAGTTCGACAGGACCGGCGCCGTCACGGGCTCGATGGGGCCGCTGGCCCTGGCCCGCACCAGCGCCTCTCACATGACGCCGCTAGGGGCGGCCTCCGCATTCGACCAGAACAAGAATGCGGGTTTTGAGACTCGCCCTGCCGGCAACGCCGTCAATCTTGAAGAGGAGATGATGAAGGCCGCCAGCAACCAGATGGACTACGCGGCGGCGACCTCGCTCTATTCCAAGAGCCTGCGTCTGCTCAAGACCGCGATCGGCAAGGGCTAGAGCATGATCCCGGAACGGAAGAGCTAGAGACGCATCATGGCGAATGACAGCAGCGACTTTGCCCGCTCGATGGCGATCGCGACCTCCGGCCTGCGGGCGCAGGCCGGCCGCATGCGGGTGATCTCGGAGAACATCGCGAACGCGGATTCGACCTCGCAGACCGCTGGCGGCGAGCCCTACCGGCGCAAGGTGCCGACCTTTTCGTCCGCGCTCGACCGCACGCTCGACGCGCAGGTTGTCACCCTCGGCAGGATCAAGCCGGACCAGTCCAGCTTCCGCGTCAAATACGAGCCGAATAATCCGGCCGCCGATGCGAGCGGTAATGTCAAATATCCCAACGTGAACTCGGTGGTCGAGATGACGGACATGCGTGACGCGCAGCGGTCCTACGAGGCCAATCTCAACATCATCAGTGCGACGCGCCGGATGATCCAGCGCACGCTCGACATCCTCAAGAGCTGAACAGGACATCTGAGTCATGGCATCACCGACAATCGCCGCCAATGCTTACGCCAATCTCGCCCGCGTGCTGGAGAACAGCGGCGCCGGCAAGGGCAGCGAGCCCAGCGGGCAATCCTTCGCTTCACTGCTGAAAGACGCGGTCGGCAGCGTCATGGAGTCCGGCCGCAAGTCCGACGCGCAGACGGTGGCGATGGCCGCTGGCAAGGCCAACGTGATGGACGTAGTGACGGCGGTTGCCGACACCGACGTCGCGGTGTCCACGCTGGTTTCGGTCCGCGATCGCGTGATCGCGGCCTATGAGGACATCATGAAGATGCCGATCTGATTTCGGCCTCCGTCGTCATTGCGAGCGCAGCGAAGCAATCCAGAATCTTTCCGCAGACGGCAGTCTGGATTTGCTTCGCTACGCTCGCAATGACGGGGAGAGAACATTCCGTCCCGTCAGAATGATGAGGATGAGACTTGAACAAAGGAACTGTGTCATGACCGGACCCGAAACCCTCGACGTCGCGCGCGATGCGATCTGGACCATCGTGATCGTGTCGTCACCGCTGATGGTGGTCGGCCTCGTGGTTGGCGTCATCGTGTCGCTGTTCCAGGCGCTGACGCAGATCCAGGAACAGACGCTGATCTACGTGCCGAAGATCCTGGCCATCTTCGCCACGATGCTATTGGCGCTACCGTTCATGGCCGACTCGCTCCATGCCCACATGCTGCGGATCTCGTCGCGAATCATCGGCGGCTGAGGCACAATGCGTCGGTCATGCGCATCGACATCTCGCTGCTGCCGGCGCTTGCCGCTTCCTTCATGCTCGCCTTCGCCCGGGTCGGTGCGATGGTGATGCTGCTGCCGGGTCTGGGCGAGACCAACATTCCGACGCGGATCAAGCTGTCGATCGCGCTGCTGCTCACGCTGATCATCCTGCCGCTGCATCGCAATGCCTACCAGGTCGACATGGGCTCGCTCGCGCCGCTCCTGGTGCTCATGCTGCATGAGATCGCGATCGGCATCGTGCTGGGTGCGACCGCTCGTGTGACGCTCTCGGCCCTGCAAGTCGCCGGCTCCGTGATCGCGCAGCAGATGGGACTCGGCTTCGTCACCTCGGTCGATCCGACGCAGGGACAGCAGGGCGTGCTGGTCGGCAATTTCCTGACCATGCTGGGCGTGACATTGTTGTTTGCCACCGACAGCCATCATCTGGTGATCGCGGCGCTGAACGACAGCTACACGATCTTCGCACCGGGCGAGACCGTCTCGAGCGGCGATGTCGCCTCGCTGGCAACGCGGGCCTTCGCCGCCGCGTTTCGCCTCGGCTTGCAGCTCTCCGGACCGTTTCTGGTGTTCGGCCTCGTCTTCAACATCGGGCTCGGGGTGCTGGCGCGGCTGATGCCGCAGATGCAGGTCTATTTCGTCGGCGTGCCGCTGTCGATCTTCGCGGGCTTTCTGGTGCTCGCCGTGGTGCTCACGGCGATGATGGGTACGTATCTGGATTACTTCATCGGTGTCATGCACCAGATGATGCCGCTCAAGTAATAGGGATCGATCGATGGCGGACGACAACGATCCCGAGAGTCAAACAGAAGACCCGACGCAAAAGCGCCTCGACGATGCACTCGAACGCGGCGACGTCGCCAAGAGCCAGGAGATCAACACCTGGTTCATGATGGCGGGCGGCACGCTCGTGGTCTCGACCTTCTCGGCCTCGGTCGGCAGCGGGCTCTTGACGCCGATGCGCAACCTGCTCGCCAATTCCTGGATGATCAAGACCGACGGCAGGGCTCTGCTCGCGCTGATGCAGCAGATCGAGTTCGCCGTGCTCGCCGCGATCGGCGTGCCCCTCTTGATGCTGATACTGGCGGCGATTGCCGGCAACATGCTCCAGCATCGCCTGGTGTGGTCCGCCGAATCGCTGAAACCCAAATTCAGCAAAATCTCGCCCGGTGCTGGCTTCAAGCGCATCTTCGGCAAGCAGGCGGCGGCGAACTTCCTGAAAGGTCTCGGCAAGCTGATCGGGCTCGGCGTGGTCATGGCCATGATCCTGTGGCCGGAGCGGCACCGCATGGAAGCGATGGTCAAGCTCGATCCGGCCGCCATGCTCGGAGCCACCACCAGCATGACCATCCATCTGCTCGGGGCAGTGGTGGCGGCGCTCGCGATCGTCGCCATCGCCGACTATTTCTTCCAGTACCGAAGCTGGTTCCAGCGGCAGAAGATGTCGCTCCAGGAGATCAAGGAAGAGTACAAGCAGTCCGAAGGCGACCCGCACATCAAGGGCAAGATCCGGCAACTGCGGCAGCAGCGCGCCAAGAAGCGCATGATGGCGGCGGTTCCCAAGGCCTCCGTGATCATCACCAACCCGACGCACTATTCGGTGGCGCTGTCCTACGAGCGCGGCATGTCGGCGCCGGTCTGCGTCGCCAAGGGCGTCGACAACCTCGCCTTCAAGATCCGGGAAATCGCGCGCGAGCACGACATTCCGATCGTCGAGAACGTGCCGCTCGCCCGCGCGCTCTACGCTACTGTCGACATCGATGAGGAAATCCCGACCGAGCACTACCATGCGGTCGCCGAAGTCATCGGCTACGTGATGCGGCTGAAGCGCGGATTCAGCGTCGGGCGGGGATAAAATGCGCGGAAAGTACCGGGAATGGCCGTAATCTGGGAATCAGCGTACCTTTCGCCCCTGCTGCCCTTGCGCCTTCGGGTCCGATTCAGGCAGGGAGGACCCTGCGCGCCCTGTAGCGCGTTGATTCTCTGCCGACAGGCTACGCCAGCGTGAAATGACTGCTGAGACCGACCACGACCTGTCACGCGAGCCCGTTGCGGCGCATGAGCCGTCGCCGCGCTCGGGCAGCATCGCGCTCGTGCTGCTGGTGGCCGCCGGGCTCGTCGCGGTCGCCGTCGGGCTAATGACGCTCGGGCGCGCGCAGGCGCAGCCCTATATTCTCGGCATCCTCGCCGTGCTGGCGATGGTCGGCCTGTTCAACCTGTTCGCTTTCGCCGCCGGCATCATCCGCTTCGCTGACCGCAATCTCGACGATCCCATCATCGGCCGCATCTCCGATCACGCGTTCGACGGGCTCGCGGTCACCGATGCGCGCGGCCATGTGGTCTATTCCAACGCGGCCTATCTGACGTTGACCGGCGCCACCGGTCCACAGGACGTGCGTCCGGTCGAGCGCGTCTTTATCGGCAACCCCGACGTCTCCGAAGCCGTGTTCCGCCTGCTCAAAGCCGCCCGCGAAGGCAAGCGGCAGCAGGAGGAGGTGCGCATCTCCGGTCATGACGGCAACCAGGGCCGCTGGCTGCGCATGAGGGTGCGCCCGCTCGGCACCGGCAAACGCGAAGCGAAATATGCGGTGTGGTCGATCGCCGACATCACCCGCGATCGGGAGCGCCAGGAGGACGTGTTCCAGGAGCTCCAGCACGCGATCGAATATCTCGATCACGCGCCGTGCGGCTTCTTCTCGGTCAATCCAGCCGGCGAGCTCGCTTATGTCAACGCGACGCTGGCGAACTGGCTCGATTACGACCTCGCCGAGATCGGCTCGGGCGGATTGAAGCTTACCGACATCGTCTCCGGCGACGGCGCCTCGCTGCTGACCTCGATCGTGGCGGTACCCGGCGAGGTGAAGATCGAGGTCTTCGATATCGACCTGCGCATGCGCACGGGCAAGACCATGCCGGTGCGGCTCTATCACAAGCTTGCCTTCGGCGCCGACGGCACGCCGGGGCCGTCGCGCACGCTCGTGATCAGCCGTGCCCGCGACGAGCGCAGCGATCCCGACCGCGCCGCCGAAGTGCGCTTCATGCGCTTCTTCGACCACACGCCGATGGCAATCGCGACCGTCGACCGCGCCGGCAACGTCGTGCGCGCCAACGCCCGCTACGCCAAGCTTGGGCAGGCCTTGGGGCTCGACAGCGCCTCCAAGTCGATCTTCCGCGCGGTCAGTTCGCGCGACAGGCACCTTTTGATCGCGGCCATCAACCAGGCCGCCGAAGGCCAGGCCGACGTCGCGCCGGTCGAAGTGGCGCTGGAAGGGACCAAGGAGCGCTGGGGCCAGTTCTTCGTCACGCCGGTCGATTCGGCCGAGAATGACGCGGAAGCCGCCATCGTGCACATGCTCGAGACCACCGAGCGGCGCGCGCTGGAGAACCAGATCAACCAGTCGCAGAAGATGGAGACCGTCGGCCAGCTCGCCGGCGGCATCGCCCACGACTTCAACAACGTCCTCTCCGCCATCATGATGGCGAACGATTTCCTGCTGAACGCGCACAAACCGACCGATCCGTCGTTCCAGGACATCATGCAGATCAAGCAGAACGCGACGCGCGCCGCCACCCTGGTGCGGCAGCTGCTGGCGTTCTCGCGTCGGCAGACTTTGCGGCCGCAGGTGCTCGATCTCGGCGATGCTTTGAGCGATCTTACCATGCTGCTGCGCCGGCTGATCGGCGAGAAGGTCAAGCTCGATCTCGTCCACGGCCGCGACCTGTGGCCGGTAAAGGTCGACGTCTCTCAATTCGAGCAGGTGATCGTCAACCTCGCGGTGAACGCGCGCGATGCCATGCCTGATGGTGGCAAGCTGATCATCCGCACCGCCAACGTCACCAGCGACGATGCCGGCAAGCTCGCCTACAAGGGCATGCCGGCCGCGGACTATGTCCGGATCGAGGTCGCCGACACCGGCACAGGCATCCCCGCCGATATCCGCGACAAGATTTTCGAGCCGTTCTTCTCAACGAAAGAGGTGGGCAAGGGCACCGGCCTCGGGCTTTCCACCGTTTACGGCATCGTCAAGCAGACCGGCGGTTTTATCTACGTCGATTCCGAACCGGGGCAGGGCACCTCGTTCCATATCTTCCTGCCGCGCCATCATGCCGAGCCGGAGCTACAGGTCGAGCAGCCCGCAGCCGTGGTCAGCGCGAGCAATGGCGCCGCGAAGGACGCCGCACCTGTGGCGGAGGCCAAGCCGCGCACCGATCTCACTGGCCAGGGCACCATCCTTCTCGTCGAAGACGAAGAGGGCCTGCGCGCCCTCAATGCACGCGGCCTGCGCTCGCGCGGCTACACGGTGGTCGAGGCCGAGAACGGCGTCGAGGCCATGGAGGTGCTGGAGGAGCAGAGCGGCGCGATCGATCTCGTCGTCTCCGACGTGGTGATGCCGGAGATGGACGGCCCGACGCTGCTGACGGCGATGCGGGAGAAGAACCCGGATATCAAGTTCATCTTCGTCTCCGGCTACGCCGAGGATGCGTTCGAGAAGAGCCTCCCCGAAGGCCAGCAGTTCGACTTCCTGCCAAAACCGTTCACGCTCAGCCAGCTCGTGGCGGCGGTGAAGGAGACGATGACGAAGGCGGGGTGAGGCGCGCCCTCTCCAGTCATTCCGCAATGACGAGGGAGAAAGCGGAAATCGCATTGCAAACCGCCGGTATCCGGCGACCCCCCGTTCCCGTTTACCCGGCCAAACCCTCGCCAAATATGGGCTTTTGCCACATCCCCGCGACTGAGGGCCGCAGCCACAGGTTCCGAAACCCGCTTCACTTTTCGGGAAGTCTGCCCATCTTAAGCGCACGTCCCCATGCCGGGGATTTGGGAAACGCACATGACTTTCTCGCAACGCTCCCGCAGTGTCTTCAAGGCGATTGCCGTCGTGCTGGCGCTTGCGCTGCCGACCGCGCTGGCGATCTCGTCTGCCGACGCCCGCGCCGGCGGCGGCTTCTCCTCGGGTTCGCGCGGCTCGCGGACGTATTCGGCGCCGCCATCGACCACGACCGCGCCGGGCTCGACCTCGCAGTTCAACCGCACTTACACCCAGCCGGGCGCAGGCATGAATTCGGCCGCGACCGCGCCGGCGCGCGGCGGCCTGTTCGGTCGCGGCGGCGGCTTCCTGGGCGGCCTTGCGGCCGGCTTCCTCGGCGCAGGCCTGCTCGGCATGCTGTTCGGCGGCGGTCTGTTCGGCGGCCTCGGCGGCCTGTCCTCGATCCTGGGCCTGATCATCCAGATCGCGCTGGTGGTGCTCGTGGTGCGGCTGGCGATGTCCTGGTGGCAGCGCCGTCACTCGCCGCAGGCGGCCTATGCCAATGCTGATGCGGGCGCAGGTCCCGGACCCCAGCCGAACTATCGCAGCGGTCTCGGTGGCTTGGGCTTCGGCGCCAACAACGCGCCGCTCGAGATCAAGCCTGACGACTATGAAGCATTCGAGCGCCTGCTCGGCGAAGTCCAGACCGCATGGTCGAACGAGGACGTCGCCAAGCTGCACACGCTCGCGACGCCGGAGATGGTCTCCTACTTCGAGCAGGACCTCGCCCAGAACCGCGCGCGCAACGTCGTCAACAAGGTGACCAACGTCAAGCTGTTGCAGGGCGACCTCGCGGAGGCCTGGCGCGAAGGCGAGACGGACTACGCCACGGTGGCGCTGCGCTTCGCTCTCACCGACAAGACGGTCGACCGCAACACCGGCGCAGTCGTTGCCGGCAGCGAGCAGCCGGGCGAGGCGACCGAAATCTGGACGTTCGCCCGCCGGCCGGGCACCGGCTGGGAATTGTCGGCGATCCAGCAGACCAACTGATCGCTCGTGACATGAGAAACCAAGGCGTCGTGCTCCGGCACGGCGCCTTTTCTTTTGCGCGTCTCTTCTTTGCGGCGCCTCGCATCGCCGCATCGGAATAAGCAGGCGTGCGTCGGGTTGAAATCAGGCGGCCAACGACAACCACAACAGGAGGACACCATGATCCGCACCGAGAAATCCCTGGCGATTTCAGGCCTCGCACTCGTATTGGCCTTGCTTGCGGCCCCATCGGCGCTGGCACAATCGGCCGACATGACCTTTTTCGTGACCTCAAGCGGCCTCGGCAAGGGCGCCGATCTCGGCGGCCTCGAGGGAGCCGACGCGCACTGCCAGAAGCTCGCTCAGGCCGCCGGCGCAGGCAACAAAACCTGGCGCGCCTATCTCTCGACCCAGGCCGCCGACGGCAAGCCGGCAATCAACGCCCGAGACCGCATCGGCAAGGGACCGTGGCAGAACGCCAAGGGCGCGGTGATTGCGAAGGACGTTGCCGATCTGCACAGCCCGGCCAACAACCTCACCAAGCAGACCGCCCTCAGCGAGAAGGGCGAGGGGATCAATGGTGTTGGCGACCAGCCAAACCGGCATGACGTCCTCACGGGATCGCAACCAGACGGCACCGCGTTTGGCGGTCCGGACGATCGCACCTGCAAGAACTGGACATCGAGCACACAAGGCGCGGCGATGGTCGGCCATCTCGATCGACGAGGCTTGCGCGACGATGAGGCCTCGAAATCGTGGAACAGCTCTCACCCGTCCCGCGGTCCCGACGGCGGCTGCTCGCAGGCCGATCTGAAGAGCACCGGCGGCGACGGCCTGTTCTATTGTTTTGCGGCGAATTGAGGCGCGGAACTCCTTCTCACGTCATGGCGTTCGTGGTTGCGTACTGACTTGCCGCAACGCAATCACGGACGGTCTCCATGAAATACGAGCTCTATTACTGGCCCGAGATCCAGGGCCGCGGTGAATATGTGCGGCTGGCGCTGGAGGAGGCGGGCGCCGCTTATGTCGACGTCGTACGCGGGCCGGGCGGAACGGCTGCGATGATGAAGATGATGAATGCGCGTGAAGGCACGCCGCCCTTTGCCCCGCCGTTCCTGAAAGCGGGCAAGCTCGTCATCGGCCAGACCGCCAACATCCTGCTCTATCTCGGTGCCCGCCATGGCCTTGCGCCGAAGACCGAAGGCGGCAGGCTCTGGGTGCACCAGCTCCAGCTCACCGTCGCCGACCTCGTCGTCGAGATCCACGACACCCATCATCCGCTCGGACCCTCGCACTATTACGAGGACCAGAAGCCAGCGGCGAAGAAGCGCACCGCCGATTTCTGGAGCGAGCGCGTGCCGAAATATCTCGGCTATTTCGAGCAGATTCTCACCGAGAGTGGCGGCACCTATGTCACCGGCCGCCGACTGACCTATGTCGACCTCTCGCTGTTCCAGATCGTCGCGGGGCTGCGCTATGCCTTCCCCAGGCGCATGAAGGCGTTCGAGACGGATATTCCGGGCCTGGTCGGCCTGCACGACCGCATCGCTGCGCGGCCGAACATCAAGGCCTATCTCGAAAGCGACCGCCGCATTCCCTTCAACGAGCAGGGCATCTTCCGCCGCTATCGCGAGCTGGATAATTAGCCGGTCGGACGGCAGTGGGATTGCCCTCACCAGAGCCCCGGCACGAGGCGATAGCGCACCCGCGCCGCATAGTCGGCATAGCCCGGCAGGCCCTCGCGCAAGGTGCGCTCCTCGATCCCGATGCGGACCGCAAACAAAGCGGCGAAAAGCGGCAGCATCGCAAGTCCCCACCACGACCCCAGCAGCAGCGGCACGCCGGTGAAGAACAGGATCATGCCGCTGTACATGGGATGGCGGACGTGGGCGTAGGGGCCGGTCGAGATCACCCGCTGTGCGCGCTCGGCCTGGAGCTTCACCACGGGGGCGGCAAAGGAGTTCTCGCGGAAGACCCACATCGTGAACAGCGTCGAGGCCAGGAACAACACGAGGCCGAGGACCTGGAACGCAACCGGCATCTCGGAGGACCCAATGCGTCGGTCAAATCCTATCAGCGCCAGCCAGGCGAGCATCGTGATGACAAAGACAGTCACGAAGATCTTGTCGGCGACGGGCTGATCCCGTTGCAGAACCGGCCGCAGACGTTCGGCGAGCAGCGCCGGATCGATCCGGTAGAGCCACCAGCCGCAGAGCGGACCGAGCAGGGCAGAGGTGGCGAGGAGCACCCAGGCCGAAGGCCAGTGCCACGTTCCGGCGGAGGCGAACAACAGCGCGCCCATGCCGACGACGACGATCGTGTTCTGCAACAGGAAGCGTGCGATCATGCGCAGGATCCCGGGATGACCGCACGATCATGGTCCCGCTATCCGGCAAAGATGCGGCCGGATGCACCAAAGGCCCGATCGACCGGATCGGGCGCTTCAGCCTTGGCAAGCCTGATCAGGCGAGCTGATCGATCCGCGTACCCTGACCGGGCGGCAGCGGCGCGGGCGGCTGCGGCTTATAGGTCGGATCCTCGTCCTTAACCTTGGCCTGATCGTCCTGCTGCTTGGTCGTGTCGTAGTTCGGAACCACGATCGCGATCGGCGGCGGCGCAACGGTGGAAACCTTCATCCGCAATCCTCACACATGGAAGCAATCGAGCCTGCCCTGTGAGGAGCGAAATTTCCTTCAAGGCAATTGCTAAAATGCGAGGGAATTGGCGCGGTGGATGCGCTCTCTTTGCTTCCGCGAGTGCAAGATTTGAAAGGGGCGCGGACGCCGTTGGCTCGCAATGACGACGTATGCGGCGAGCAACATCGTGATGCTCGCACCGCGGCGGCAAGAACGTGCAAGGCTCCTATTCGTCTTTGCCGCGCGTGATCGCGATGGAGGCGTCCGACTTGGTGCGGGTGCATTCCATGTTGAGCCGCCGGTAGCGCATGCTGATCTTATCGCCGCGCAGCAGGCCCATCCGCTTCAGGCAGCGTGTCGCGCCCGTCGTGGTGTCGTCCTTCGTCACGGTGAAGACGATCGCCGCCATCGACCCCACCAGCGCATAGAACTCTGGTTTGGGCTTGCGATCGCCCTTGGCATAGAGCTCGATCGAATATTTGTCGCCGCGGCAGCCAACGGACAGCTCCTTGGCCGCCGGGTGCGTCAAATACACGATGTTGGCGGCCCGGAAATTCACCTTGAGCCGATCGACCTGGTTCGCCAGCTCCTTGGCGCTGTCGTCGCAGCGGTCGGCGCGCGCGGGGAAGGTGAGGGCCACAAGGCCGGTGATGGCGGCGGCGACCAGGATCGCGCCGCGGAGGTTCAAGTTCAATGTCATGATGAAAAGCCTCTTGCGGCGCGCATTCAAGCGTCGGCGGGCGCGAAGCGCAAGGGTGGGCGCCGGCCTTTCCACGTGCCGTGCCAATGCCTTCCCGAGCCCCTAGCCACCCTCTCCCATGCGCCCCGGTCCCTTTCTTTTCCGTCCAAAATGGGCTTAGAACGCTTCTATGCCGAGGGCCCACGAGGCCCCAAACCCCGAGATCCGCTATGAACGCTCCCACCGCCTTTCCCGACCAGTCAAAACCCGTTCCGCCCTACAAGCACACCCCGCTGTTCCCGCTGGGCAAGGACGAGACGCCCTACAAGAAGATTTCGTCCGAGGGTATCAGGGTTGAGAAGGTGCTGGGCAAGGACATGCTGGTGGTGTCGCGCGAGGCGCTGCGGGCGTTGTCGGAGGCGGCTTTCGGCGACATCAACCATTACCTGCGGCCGGGCCATCTGAAGCAGCTTCGCGCGATCCTGGAGGACGGCGGGGCGAGCCCGAATGACAAGTTCGTTGCCCTCGACTTTTTGAAGAACGCCAATATTGCCGCGGGCGGCGTGCTGCCGATGTGCCAGGACACCGGCACCGCGATCATTATGGGCAAGAAGGGCTGCAACGTCATCACCGACGGCGACGACGAGGCGGCGCTCTCGGAGGGCGCGCGCGATGCTTATCTGCGCCGCAATCTGCGCTACTCGCAGGTCGCCCCGCTCTCGATGTTTGAAGAGAAGAACACCGCCAACAACATGCCGGCGCAGTGCGAGATCTACGCCGAGGGCGACGACGCCTACAAGTTCATGTTCATGGCAAAGGGCGGCGGCTCCGCCAACAAAAGCTTTCTGTTCCAGGCCACGCCGTCCGTCCTGACCAAGGACCGGCTGCTCGCGTTTCTGAAGGAAAAGATCCTGACGCTCGGCACCGCGGCGTGCCCGCCCTATCACCTCGCCATCGTGATCGGCGGCACCTCGGCCGAGCTCTGCATGAAGACGGTGAAGCTTGCCTCCGCCCGCTATCTCGACGCGCTGCCGACCCACGGCTCGCCCGACGGCAATGCCTTCCGCGACGTCGAGATGGAGAAGGAAATCCACAAGATGACGCAGAGCTTGGGAGTGGGCGCGCAGTTCGGCGGAAAATATTTCTGCCACGACGTGCGCGTGATCCGGATGCCGCGTCATGGCGCCTCGCTGCCGATCGGGCTTGGCGTGTCCTGCTCGGCCGACCGCCAGGTGCTCGGCAAGATCACGAAGGATGGCGTTTATCTCGAGGAGCTCGAGCACAACCCGGCGCAATACCTGCCGCAGGTGGAGCAGTCGCTCGGCGGCGAGGTCGTCAAGATCGATCTCAACCAGCCCATGAAGGACATTCTGGCGACGTTCTCTAAGTACCCGATCAAGACGCGGGTCTCGATGACCGGCACCATGATCGTCGCGCGCGATTCCGCGCATGCCAAGCTGCGCGAGCGGCTGGAGAGGGGCGAGCCGCTGCCGGACTATTTCAAGAACCATCCGGTCTATTACGCCGGGCCAGCCAAGACGCCCGAAGGCTATGCCTCCGGCGCGTTCGGCCCGACAACCGCAGGCCGCATGGATTCCTTCGTCGACCAGTTCCAAGCTGCGGGCGGTTCGATGGTGATGGTGGCGAAAGGCAACCGTGCTCCGGCCGTGCGCGAGGCCTGCAAGAAATATGGCGGCTTCTATCTCGGCTCGATCGGCGGCGCCGCCGCGAACCTTGCCGAGCACTGCATCAAGAAAGTCGAGGTGCTCGAATATCCCGAGCTCGGCATGGAAGCGATCTGGCGCATCGAAGTCGTCGACTTCCCGGCGTTCATCATCATCGACGACAAGGGGAATGATTTCTTCAAGGAATTGAATTTGGGCTAGCGGCCTCACCTCGCTTGCGGCGCCGGTGAGCGTGCATGTGCTCTTACGCAAGTCCGTGATGCCCGGGATTGCACGGACCTTCTGCTGCTGCGAGCCCGTGGATGGCCGAGCATTCCCGGCCATGACGATGCGGAAAAGCTTAGGCGCGCCCTGTCGCCCTCAGCGGACGGCAGACCGGCCTTAAGCGCGCGTGCCCGTGAACGGGAAGCTACCCATCGGGCCGATGCCCATCTCGCCACTGATGCTGTCGCCCGAGACGGTGCCGGTGAATTCGAGCGTGAGCGGCATCGGATTGGTGATCGAGACCTTCCAGGAGACGTTGTCGCCGCTGACGTTGCCGTCGAAAATCTCGGCGGTACTACCTTCGGCACCCTGCGTGCCCGTGAGCGTGCCGCCCGCGGCCTTCAGGCTGAGCGTCGCCTGGCGCTCGCCCATCGGCGTCGTCATGGTCAGATTCCAGTTGCCGTCCACGGCCATTCCCGTCTCCCAAACAAAGCCCGGCGGGCCGCGACGATCCGCGGCCAGTCCTGTGGCGAGCCTATAACCCAACTCGCAGCTCCTGCCTAACGCTCCGATGGGGCAATTAGGCGCGGGCAGCGCCGCGCCGGCGGCTGGTGACGATGAGGCGCAGCACGACGTACTGCACGGCAAAGGCCAGGATCTTGGCGCCGCCTGCGACGATGGTGAGATAGAACGCCCACAGCTTCAGATCGCCGGTCGATGCGACGGCGATCATGCCGATCCCGATCACGAACATCAGCACCGCCCAGGCATAGCCCGCAGCCGTCACATATTCCGGAACGGTCTCGACGACGATCGGCGGCAGGTAGCGCAGCATCCAGCCGCGCTTGAGCATGATGAGGCCGATCGCGAAATGCGCGATCGCGGGCTTTGCCAGCATGAAGCGGGGATCATTGGTCAAGAGTGTGATCGCGCCCAGTCCAACAACGAGCGCGAGGCTCGCATAAGTCATGTAGTTGAGCTGCTGGCCCTTGACGCGGGCATAGATCACCTGCGCGATTGCGCCGGCGATCGCCACCGATGTCGCCAGGATGACGTTGTCGGTGATGAGGTAGACGGCGAGGAAGACGATGGCGGAAAAGAGGTCGGAGGCGAGGCGAGCGAATACGTCCTTCATCGTCGATCCCTGTTCAGCGGGCGCTGCGTAATGCGCGGGCGGGCGTACCGTACTTGATCTGGCGATACTCGGGATACCACTTTGTGAAGTAGATTGCGCTGTTGCGCGCGGCGAAGGCGACCGCAACACTCGACCAGAGCGGCAGCCCGGGGACGTAGAGCAGCACGAGATTGGCGGCGGCCATCAACAGCGCGGCTGCGGTCCAGGCGCCGGTTATGACGTAATTGGCGTAAAGGAAGCCAGGCATCGCCGCGGTTTCGGCCGGGACCGATTCAAGCGCATATTGCAGCGTGAAGGGACGGCGGGCTAGCATCGAGCCGAGTGAAATGACGAAGATGCCGATATCGACCGACAGCTTGACACTGAGCGTGCCGAGCCCGGGATGGACCAGTGCGAGATAGAGGCCGATTGCGGCGAACACGGCCGCCGAGCCTGCGGCCAGGATCTTCACCGAGCGGCCGCGCGCGACATCGATTGCAACGGTGGCGAGGCAGATCGCGGAGGCCGCGAACACGCTGATCGTCGCCGAGGTCACCAGCATCAGCAACGCGAAGACGGCGTAGGGCGCGAGGATCAGGAAAATCGCCATGTGCCACCTCGGTCAGGCCGAATCTTTACAACGTCAAGATACGTAGCCGAACGCGAAAATTGGGTCAAGCGAAATCTTTACAGTGTCAAAATGACGAAGGCGGCCTCTAGAAGATGAATTGCTGCAGTGGCTTGTTCGGACGCCTCCTCGGCCAATTCCGCCCAGGGGAGGCGCGACAGGATCGGCGCCGCTGCGGCGCTCAAAAGAGCCGCGGCGAGCAAGATGCCGCCGTTGAAGATGGTATGGCTGCTTCGCTTCAGTCGGATCATCTCGAATGCGAGCGCGGCGCAGGAGAGAGCGAGGACGGCGAGGCAGGCTGCTGTGATCGAGGGCATGTGCATGTGGAACCTCTTGGTGATGCATCCGCGCCGTCATGCCGGACTCGCGTGAATGCGCGCCCGGAATGACGAGGAGGGCGTTACGCCGCCCCCACCCAATTGCCGTGAAAGCCGTCGGGCACGCGGTGGCCGAGCTGGACAAGCGCGACGGGACCGGCCTCGACATCGGTGGCGTTGAACACGGCGAGGTCGCTGCGGTTCTCCCGCGCGCGCCAGACCAATGCGAGCAGCCACCCGTCGCCCTCGGCCGCATCCTTCGATCGTTCGACGAACACCGGCTCGGAGATGGTGTCGCCGGCCGGCAGCAGATAATGGCCGAGCCGTCGGCCGCTGCCGTCGACATGGACGATGCCTGAGAGCGCGTCGAACATCGGCAGCCGTGGATTGGCGCAGGCGTACCAGCCATGGCGGCTCTTCAGTCCGGCGCGGCGATCGTCGATGCGGGGGAATTCGCCGGCGAGATCGTCGAGATAAGTCTGCTGGAAGCGGTCGGTTTTTCCCGAAAGATCGAATGTCCAACGGCAGTGGCGGGCGCGCGACTTCTCCGGATCCGTCGGCCGACCGTCGGGATGCGGAAACAACGGCGGCTCCTCGAACTGCATGACGTCAGCGATGATGCGGTGATCCTCCTCCCACGCATTCATGACGTGGAAGACGTAGCAGGCCTCAGCTCGAAACCAGACGATGTCCTTTGCCGTGCCGTTGCGCTTCATCACGCCGACATAGGCGCCCTTGTCCGGCTCCCAGGCATAGGGCGGCCGTCCGCTCATCGCGCGTTCCATGCTGCCGGTGATGGGGAGGATCGGAAACAGCACATGGTTCGCGGTGACGATGAAGTCGTGCACCATGCTGGCATAGGGCGCCTCGAAACGCTCGAAGCGCGTCGCCCGTCCTGACGCATCGATCGCTCCGTAGGAGAGGGCAGGGGTCAGCGGTCCGGCCGCATTGTACCCGAAGAATACGAGTTCGCCGGTCACAGGATCGATCTTCGGATGCGCCGTGAAGCTGCCGGCGATGCGGCCTTGGTAGTTGTGATAGCCGCGCGTTGCCAGCGTACCCGGCTCGATCTCGGTCGGCAGGTGTGCTTCTTCCAGCGCCAGCAGCTTGCCGGCATGGAAGATGATGTTGGTGTTGGCGACGCCGCCGTCAGAGAGATCCGCCGGGGCATCCGGCAGCTTGCGGCCGAACCCGCCGAACAAAGCGCGGCCGGCGTCGTGCTCGGCCAGCCATTTCGGCGTGCGGACCCAGCGGTTGCGGTAGCTCGCGCGTCCGTTCTCGAGGTGGAAGGCGTGCAGCATGCCGTCGCCCACAAACCAGTGCGCACCGGGCGACGAGAACTGCGAATTGGGGCCGTTGCGATAGAGCGTGCCGTTCAACTCGCGCGGCAATTCGCCGATGAGCTTGAGGTACGCCGCGTCGGCTTCGAAGGGAATCGGCGCGATATTGTTGCGCTGCTCGGTGACGACGTCCTGCTGCACGGCGTATCCTTCCCTATCTTTACATCGTAAAGATCAGATAGTGCCGATTGCCGTTGCGGTCCAGGGAAATCTTTACACTGTCAATATGGCGCCTTATAGCTTGTGCATGGGCAAAAGCGAAACCAGGGCGGCGCGCGGCCTGCGCCCCCCGAAGAAGACATCGTCGACCTCGCACGTCTTGCCGCGTCTCGCGCGGCGCCCGGCAGTTGCGAAGGCTGAGACACCCTATCATCACGGCGCTCTGCGGGAGGCGTTGCTCGAGGCCGCCGAACGGGTGCTGGAGCGCGACGGGCTTGCCGGCCTGACATTGCGTGCGGTGGCACGCGAGGCGGGCGTCTCGCACGCCGCTCCCACCCATCATTTCGGAGACCTCACGGGCCTGCTCAGCGAGCTCGCGGCGGTCGGCTTCCGCCAATTCAACGCGGCGATGGCAGCTTCATCCGATGCCGCGTCCACGCCGCTTGAACACGCACTGGCGCGGCCGAAAGCCTATGTTGCCTATGCGCAGGCGCATCCCGGCATGTACGGCATCATGTTTCGCACCGAGCGGCTCGATTATTCCAGGCCCTCGCTGCGCGAGGCGGCCGAAGCCTCCTTTGCCGGGCTCGCCAATGCCGTCGGCATGATGCGCCAGGAGCAGATCAGCGGCGATGCGCTGACCTTGAACCAGGGCGCGGCGATCGCACGGGCCTGGTCGCTGGTGCACGGCTTCACCATGCTGCTGCTCGATGGCCGGCTCGAAGATATCCTGGAGAGGTTGCCCGAGGGAACGACGGCCGAACGGCTGCTCGAGGCGATGCTGACGTCGCCCGTGACCACGAAATTGCCGCCTGGCGGCTGTTTGCCCCCGGCGAAGACCTAGCGCATGGTCGCGAGCTCGACGGCGCGGCCTCTTGTGCCGATGATCTTGACCTCGTCCTTGCCGCACCTGAAGCCGCGGGCGAAATCGTCGGCGGCCTTGCGCGCGAGCTCATTGGCGGTGGGATTCGCGATCGCATCGACATAGGCGACGTGACAGACCGGACCCGGCGGCAGCCGGGTCACGACCAGCATGGCTTTGGTGTTCGGCCGCCCCTGCTTGTCGGGATCGCTGCTGTCGGCGATGTGCCAGCGCTGAATGATCGCAAATGGCTTGGCGCCCGCAGCTCGCCATTCGACAGTCGTGTCCGATGAATTGAAGGGAGCGAACCAAACTTTGGCCGCCGGCTCCTCGGCCGCTTCCTTGCGATTGCGGCCGACCGAGACGACCTCGCGAAGATCATCCTCGGCGATCAGCACTACGAGGCCGGACTTGCCCGGACAGACCCGCATGGTGCTGCCGTCGAGCGCGCTGGGCTTACCGATCTGGCGGCAATCTTTCGGCGCGGTCGAGGTGTAGATGCCGCCCACGGACTCGGCGCAGGCCCAATTGACGGCGGCGCATATCAGCAACACGGATAGGCATGTGGTGACGATGCGGATCATGATGACGCTTCGATGCAGCTGGAACTTCGTAGCATCAGACGTCTTGACTGTGGGCAAGGTTCAAAAGCGCCTCCAGGCACCTGACAGCGGCGCGGAATCGTTCTAGAAGAGCGGCTCGCCTGGGCCGCTCCGGCCCCGTTCGCGTCCTCGTTCTCTTGATCATGCCAGCCATATCCTCGAACAAACCTTATCGCGTCGGCCGTTCCAAGACAGGGCTCGGCCTCTTTGCCACCAAGCCGATCAAGAAGGGCACCCGGATCATCCGCTATTTCGGGCCGATCCTGGACTCGCGGATTCCGGCGCACGACGAAATCGAGAACAAATATCTGTTCGAGCTCAACGGGCGCTGGACCATCGACGGATCGGTGCGCAAGAATCTCGCCCGTTACATCAATCATTCCTGCCGGCCCAACGCCGAGTCCGACGTCCGCCCGCGCGAGCGCAAGGTCTTCATCCGCGCCATCAAGAACATCGAGCCGGGCGACGAGATCAACTACGACTACGGCACCGACTATTTCAAAGCCTATCTGAAGCCGATCGGCTGCAAGTGCGATTCCTGCGAGAAGAAGCGCAAGAAGCTGCGCGCCGAGGCGCGGGCCCAACGCACCAAGGCGAAGGCGCGGGCCGAGCGCAAGGCCGCGAAGGCGGGCGCCAAGAGTGCGAAAAAGAAGGCTCCCAAAAAGAACCAGCTCAACGGTCACGCCGCCGCCAAGACGAACGGCCGCGCGCGGGCGTAGGAATCCAAGATTCCGGGGCGGTGCGCAGCGAACTACGGTGCGCCCTTGCGCACCTGAGAATCTCGAGATTCCGGGTCTGGTGCTGCCGCACCAGCCCGGAATGGCAGTGATCGGTAGGTCACGCCGCCACCGCACTCGCGCTCCTCCGCAACCCCACATATTGCAACTCCGCGAACACGCCGGTCGCGATGGCTTGCGCCACAACCATCAGCTCGCCCATGAGGTTCGGCGACACCGCGCCTGAAAGCAGCAGCGCGATGCTGCCGACCGTCCAGGCCGCGTTGCCGATCACGACCAGCAGCACGAGCGCCTTGGAAACAGATGCACGCGCGGCGAGCCAGCCGACCAGTACGGTGTAGGCAATCAGGAACAGGCCGGTCTCACCCAGCAGCGCTTCGGGAAGGTTGAACAGCGAGGCGAACGTGCTCGCGCCGAAAGTGAAACCCAGCGCGGCGACGCCGCTGAAGACGGCATCGGCGAGCAGTGCACGGCGCAGGAAAGTGGACGCTTCGATCATCGTGGTTCTCCTTGGTTGAGGTCGAGGGACATCACCGCAATCCGCGCCACCAGGCGCGGACGAGGCGGGCGAGGCGGAACGGGCACAGGCTCCTGCCGACGCCGTGCTCGAAGGCGATGACCTGCGCGACGACATAGTCGCCGGTCGAATGCACGAGCGGCTCCGGGACGTTGAGGCTGCGCGCCAGCATCCGGGTTGCGAAGGCCATGGCCCAGGGGAAGACGTGGTCAGCGATGGTCCGGTAGAGCAGCAGCGCGATCATGGTCATCTCCTGTTGCGACCGACGATGCGCGCGTCCGCGCCTCAATTCGATTACCTCGCGGGTAATGGAAGGGCCGAAATTCGCATGCTAGGTTTTCGATCATGAAGGCACATGCATCCACGGCACGTACTGAACGCAGCCAACCGGTCCATATCGGCGACCATTTGCGAGAATGGCGGCAGCGCCGCCGCATGAGCCAGCTCGATCTCGCCGGCGAGGCCGAGATCTCCGCGCGCCATTTGAGCTTCGTCGAGACCGGCCGCGCCGCGCCCTCGCGCGACATGGTGCTCAGGCTCGCCGAGCGCCTCGACGTGCCCTTGCGCGAACGCAACGTGCTGCTGGTCGCGGCCGGCTATGCGCCGGCGTTCCCGCAGCGCCCGCTGGAGGATCCCGCCTTGACATCAGCCCGCCAGGCGATCGACCTCGTCCTCAAGGCACATGAGCCCAATCCGGCACTGGCGGTGGACCGGCATTGGAACCTGGTCTCGTCCAACCGCATGATGGCGCCGCTGCTCGACGGCATCCCGCAGCATCTGCTCGGCCAGCCCTTGAACGTGTTGCGACTTGCCTTTCATCCCGAGGCGCTGGCGCCGCGTACCGTCAATCTTGCGGAATGGTGCGGGCATCTGCTCGAGCGGCTGCACCGGCAATGCGAGGCGACCGCCGATCCTGAACTGATCAAGTTGTATAACGATCTAAAAAGCTACCCCATCCCGGCGCGTGCGGCGCCGCTGCCGAGCGACAATGTCGCGATCCCGTTCAAGCTGCGCCACCAGGGTGAGATCCTGAGCTTCTTTTCCACCACCATGGTGTTCGGCACGCCCGTCGACATCACTCTGTCGGAGCTGGCGCTGGAGACCTTCTTCCCGGCGGACGAGCGCACTGCCGAGCGGCTGAAGCAGATGGCGGCCACACTTTCTTAGCCGCGTTTACAGGGTGCACGAGGGCCCGCATAATCGGCGGATGGATACACGCTCGTCCCGGTCCTTGCGGCCGGCCAATCCGGTCGGCAATCTCCTGCGCGCCTGGCGCATGCGCCGTAAGTTGAGCCAGGCGGAGCTGGCGTTCGAGGCCGGCATCTCGGTCAAGCATCTCAGTCATGTCGAGACCGGCAAGGCGGCGGCCAGTCGGGACATCCTCCTCCAGCTCGCCTCCGCGCTCGATTTGTCGCTGCGCGACCGCAATGCGCTGCTCGAGGCCGGCGGCTTCGCGCGGCAATATGGCGAGCGCGACCTCGCCGCGCCCGAGCTTGCCGATGCGCGGCGTGCCATCGATCTTCTGCTCAGCCGTCACGAGCCATTTCCCGCGATCGTCACCGACCGGCGCTGGAACGTGAAACAGGCCAACCGCGCCGCCTCGCGTCTGATGACGATGCTGCTTGGCTCTGAACGTATGCAGCGTCCGCTCAACCATATGCGCATGTTCCTCGCGCCGGACGAGCTCAAGCCGTTCGTCGAGAACTGGCCAATTGTCGCGGCAGCGCTGTTGTCGCGGGCGCGTCATGAAGCGATGGCCGCCCCGCTCGACGATGCCCTGCAATCGACCTGGCGCGAATTGATGCGCTTGCCGGAGCTGCCGGCGCCTCAACTCGAGGACGAGGCCGTGCCGGGGCCGTTGTGCGAGGTGCGCCTGCGCAAAGGTGAGGTCGGCATCGGCCTGATCGGTGCGGTCCTGACGCTCGGCACGCCGCAGGACGTCACGCTCCAGGAGCTTCGTGTCGAGATGTTCATGCCGGCGGATGCAGGGTCCGAGACCACGCTGATCGCGCTTGCGTCTCAGGACGCCTGAGCCTGCACGGCCTCACGCCGCTCGAAGCTCAGGGCCTGCATCACCTCGGCAAACGGACCGTTGCGATCGCTCAGCGTCGCCGTGGTCAGGCCCGCGCCGTTGGCGCCGACGCCCGTCGCCGCGCGGATCAGGATCCATTCGCCCTCCGGCGGCCGGACGAAATAGAGGCTGATCTCGGGATTGATGAAGGTCCATTGGCGCATATCGACGATCTGCGCGACGCCGCTGGAGAAGTCAGCGGCCTGCACCGCCTGGAGCAGCGGCGTGTTCGGCTCGCCTTCGACCAGCGCGGCGTCGAGCCGCATCCAGGCGGCGGCCGGACCCGGCTTCTCCAGTGCGCCCTCGATCAGCCGCACCGTCACATTCTGGAAATAGCGGCTCCATTTCTGCGCGAAGGCCGGCGGCGGCGTGCCTGCCTCGGGCGCCTGGTCGAGCGCTGCGGGCGCCGCGAAGGGATCGACCGGCGATTTTCCGCTCTGCGCCGTCAGCAGCGCCGTGCAGCGGCCGATCTCGGTCTCGCCGTCCATCAGCCGCACTTGCGCGGTCTTGGCCTTGCGCCCGTCGCGCAGCAGTTCAGTGGTGGTCCTGAAGGCGCGCAGGCCTGCCGGTCGCCAGAGATCGAAGGTCAGGCGCCGCACCGCAAAGCCCGATTCGGTTGCGAGCCGCTCGACCTCACGGGCCATCAGCGCGGTGGTAGCGCTTCCCTGCAACATGTCCGGCGACCACGGACCGCCGGCATGCTCCGTAGCCCGAAATTGATGACCTTCCGGCCTGAAAATGGCTGTCATTGCAGTCTCCCGCTGGCTCGATCGTGCAGCGAGTATCGGGGCGGGTTGCGTTTCCTACAATAACCGCAGAGGTGAAGTCGTGAGCCATGCGGGACGGGCGCCTTGCGCGGCCTCTGGTTCGGCTTATCTTCCGATGGACCCGTAGACTGCCCGAAGGAAGCGCCGCCATGAGCACGCTGAAACCGCTCCAGATCGACGTCGTCTCCGACGTGGTGTGCCCCTGGTGCTATATCGGCAAACACCGCATCGAGAGCGCGTTGGCGCTCGTGCCTGATGTTCCGGTCAAGCTCAACTTCCGGCCCTTCTTCCTCAATCCCTGGGTGCCGCGCGAGGGCATCAGCCGCGAGGACTATCTCACCCAGAAGTTTGGCTCGGTCGAGGCCTATAAGGGCATTGCCGGGCGCGTCGTCGCGGCCGCAAGCGAGGAGGGGCTCGTCTACCGGCCTGAGCTCGTGGCGCGTCAGCCCAACACGACCGATTGCCATCGCCTGATCCTCTGGGCCGAGGCGATCGGCAAGGCGCCCGAGATGAAGCAGCGCCTGATGGAGCTCTATTTCCGCGACGGCGGCGACCTCACCGACGTCAACGTGCTGGTGCAGGCGGCCGCCGATGTTGGCCTCGATGCCGACGACGTGCGCAAGCGCCTTGCCACCGACGAGGATGTCGCGCGCGTTTCGGCGGACGCACAGGAGGCCGCCGAGAAAGGCATCTCCGGCGTGCCGACCTATGTGTTCGCACAGAAATACGCCGTCTCCGGCGCGCAGGATCCGAACCTGCTCGCGCGCGCCATCCGCCAGGTCTCGGCGGAGGTCAACGCGCAGGCGGCGGAGTAGCTTTCTCTTATTTGCGGAGCCGATGGACCACGCCTCGCGCGGCCTGGTGCGCGACGTTGAGGCCGGCCAGCGCGGCATGAATGAGCGCGACGACCGGATCATTCCGCCGCAGCGGGACCAGCACGTCGCCGATTGCGAAGCGCCCGCGCCAGATCGGGTTGATCATGGGGTGGTTGGCGCTGGCCATCGAATCCGCGCTGGCAATGGCCGGATCAGCGCAGAGATGGCGAGTGAGGTCGAGCGTGAGCTGCACGCCCGGCGAATATCTTGCAAAGCGCTCGTCGATGCCGAGCTTGAAGAAGAAGGCGCGGTCCTGATGGCGCAGCACGACGCCGGCGGCGACCGGTGTCGTGCCGGCGCGCAGCGTGATGATCTCGCATTGCGCGGTTTCCGCCAGCGCCGCGACGGCGCGGCGGATGAAGGTCGCATCGCCCGCATGCTGGATCAGCGCGGTGCCGCGCTTGCCCTTCCAGCCGCTGGCCTCGAGCTGCAGGAACGTTTCCAGCGCGGGCCCGATCTCGTCGCGCCCTCGCGCGACCTCGAACACGACCGCGCCGTTTTCTTCGAGTCGATGGCGCTGGCGCCGCAGCTCCTTGAGCTTCCTGGCGCCGAGCGCTTCGCGCAGCAGCGCATCGCCGTCTTGCGTCGCATCGAGGCTGGCACGGATGTAGGAGCTGAGCACGCGCGGTCTCAGGCCGTCGCGATTGAGAACCTGATTGAGGGTGATCATCGCAGCGCCATCGAGCGCAACGTCATTCAGCACCAGCGCATGGGCTCCCGCCTCGCGCGCCTGCTGCAACAGACGCATAGCGGCCTCGATCGGGGCGTCGCGGTCGATCAGCGGGCTACACAGCGTGCCATAGGGATGCGCGCTCACCAGCGCGGGCAGGGGAATCTTCCAGGCGCGCCAGAGCGAGATCACCGGCATCAGTCCGATCAGCCGCGCCGAAGATCCGTCGAATGCGGGCAGTGCCGAGGCCGAGCTGCGGCCGCGCGCGGTTGCGCTGACGGCAAGCTCCCAGCCGGGCAAGTAGTAGCCGTTCGGCTCGACCGCCCGCTGCGCGAGCGCGCGCCATTGACCGGCGTCAATGGAGGTGAGCGGAACGAGCGCGCGCGCGGCCACAGCATCCCTTGCCGATGCCGGCTTGACCGCTGCCTGCTGCGCGATGTCGACCACGTCCCGTCGTTCCCCGTTCACGCAGGCCAAGGCCGCGTTACGGCCATGCTTAGCGCAACGATTGGAAAGATACCGTTGGGATGCTGCGTCAATTCGAGCGGTCGTGTTAACGTCTCGTTGACATTCCGGCGGCACTGCGCCGGTTGTAGCGGATGGGCGAGGGGTGCTCGACCGGAGGGATTAAGATGATCGCCACACCTTTCACGCCGCTGGCTTCGCTTCTGGGCGGGGCGCTGATCGGAATGTCCGCGGTGCTTCTAATGTGGGCGACGGGACGAATCGCCGGCGTCAGCGGCATCGCGGCGCGGCTGTTCCCGCCTTATGAGGATCGCGAATTCCCCGGCCGGCTCGCCTTCGTCGCGGGTCTCATCCTCGCGCCTGTGCTGGTTCGATTCACCACCGGAGGCCTGCCCGAGCAGACTATACTGGCGGGAACGCCGGTGCTGATCGTTGCGGGATTACTGACGGGATTTGGCGCAGTGTGGGGCAGCGGTTGCACGTCCGGCCATGGCGTCTGCGGCCTGTCGCGGCTGTCGGTGCGCTCGCTGGTCGCGACCATCATCTTCATGGCGGCAGGCATGGCGACCGTCTTCGTGATGCGGCACGGGAGCTGACGGCGATGGCAATTTTCGTTCAGTTCGCGATCGGCCTGATCTTCGGCGTCGGCCTCATCGTCTCCGGAATGTCGAATCCAGCAAAGGTCTTGAATTTCCTCGATGCCGCCGGCATCCCGGCAGGGACGTGGGATCCGAGCCTCGCGTTCGTGATGGCCGGCGCTGTGGCCGTGACTTTCGTCGGCTTCAATCGCGTCCTGAGGCTGGGACGTCCATTTTTCGCCGAGCGATTTTATCTTCCCACGCGAGCAGACGTCGATCGGAGAATAGTGGTTGGTCCGGCGATCTTCGGCATTGGCTGGGGATTGGCGGGGTTCTGCCCGGGACCGGCGCTGACGGCGCTCGGATTTGGCTCGAGCTCCGCCCTCATTTTCGCCGCGGCGATGTTTGCCGGCATGTTGCTTGCGCGGTTCACCGCGCATTTGCCATCGAGGGCGCGCGTCATGACGCCGGCCGATCCGCACGAAACCTGATATGAAGGGACCGGGCGAGTCGTCTCGTCCGGTCCCGGCCATCAAGCGTTCATGGATTACCAGCGGTCGTCGACACCGACGCCGACGCTGACGCCAGGTGCGCGAATGCCGACGCCGGCGCGCGGTCCGTCATCCCAATCGCGATGATAGGTCCGACGCTCGTAATAGCGCTCGCGCGGCATGTAGTTATAGGAATCCCGCACGATCACGCGCGAACCGCCGCGCGTCCGATAGCAGCGGCCAGCGTCGTCACAGACAAGTCGTACCTGCTGGACGAGATCCGGATTGGTGTACTCGCTGCTCGTATAGATATCGGAAGCCTTCGCACCCGATGCGGCTGCCAAAGCACCGACACCCGCCAACAGCGCAATAGTCAACATCCTCATCATGTCCTCCTCGAAACTGCCCTCGGCGGTAACAAGAAGGGGAGGCGGTGATCGTTCCCGTCCGCGATGCTGGTTTTTCCCGGAACCGCAGCTTCGTTACAGCGATTTGTTCCTAGATCGGCTCGTAAGTCTCGGTCCCGCAGATGTCGTCGGCGTCCGCCCGCCGGCGGTCGACGACCTTTCCGGCGTTGATGGTCACGATGTAGGTCTGGGCGCCAAGCGGCGTGCCGGTCGCGGAGGTGAGCTGCGCGCGGACGCAGGCCGTCCAGCCCGGCCCTCGCAGCTCGCGATGAGGCGGGGCGACGTGCACCTCGCGCGGATAGGAGGTGGCGAGGAAGACGACGTCGATCTGCTCGCGCACCAGGCGCTTGACGTCCGGGGGCGGCTCGGGCGGCGGCTGCTCGGCCTCCTTCATGCGCATGAACTCCGGCACCGGCGCGCGGCTGTCGGCAAAGCCACAGGCACCGAGCGCGAGCGCGCCGGCGAGCAGCGCCGCATGAGCAATGATCCGCAACATCCCTTGAAGGTCCCCTGCGGGCCAACAGATAGGCACGAATGCGATCCGGCGAAGTCCGCTCCGTTCAAAATTTGCTGAAGACGCGGAAACCGGGGCATTTGCGAATACGGGATTGCGGGCTAGTTTGTATCCCACATCAGGGGGATTGCACGGATGAGGATTTTGGTCATCGCGGCCGCGGTGCTGGCGCTGGCGGCTGGATCGGCGGAGGCGCAGGGCCGGCGCCAGCCCAGTGAGGGTGCAAAGCCGGCTGACACCAAACCCAAGATCGACGAAAAGGCCTACAAGGCTGCGCTCGAGCGCATTCCCGAGCCCAAGGAAAAGTACGATCCGTGGGGCGGGGCCCGCCCTGGCGAGCCCACCAAGAAGCCGAAATAGAACGGGGCGGGCGTTGCGGATCCACCTGCGCGCTGCGGTCGCATTCGTTACGCTCCTGCTGCTTGCCGTGCCGCCATGCTTCGCCTGGGAGAGCTGGGGCGGCGATCCCGGCGGCTCGCGCTTCTCGCCATTGCGGGAGATTTCGCCCGGCAATATCGGCCAACTCGTCCGCGCCTTCGAATATCACACGGGCGATCTCACAGCACGCGCGCCCGAGCTGATGCGGCGAACCAAATTCCAGGCGACGCCGCTGTTCGTTGAAGACAGCCTGATCTTCTGCACGCCCTTCAACGAGGTCATCGCGCTCGATCCCGGCACCGGCGTGCAGAAATGGCGTTACGATCCGAAGATCGCGATCAACCAGCGGCCGGCCAATCGCTATGTCTGCCGCGGCGTCACCTATTGGGTCGACGACACGGCGCCGCCGGATGCTGCCTGCCGCGCGCGCATCTTCATGGGCACGAACGACGTCCGCCTGATCGCGCTCGATGCGAAGACAGGCGTTCCCTGTGCCGGTTTTGGCAATGGCGGGCAGATCAAGCTCGATATCGGAATGACCCTGGAATGGCCGGGCGAATTCCAGATCACCTCGCCGCCGGCGGTCGGCCGCGGTGTCGTCGTGGTCGGGTCTGCAATCGGTGACAACCGCCGCGTCGACGCGCCGAGCGGCCAGGTGCGTGCGTTCGATGCGCGAACCGGCCAGCCACGCTGGACCTTCGAGCCGCTCAAGCGCGATGGCATCGAAGCCGGTCACGCCAATGTCTGGGCGCCGATGTCGGTCGACGACAGGCGCGGATTCGTGTTCCTGCCGACGTCGTCGCCCTCGCCGGATTTCTGGGGCGGTAGGCGGCCGGGCAATAACGAGCACGCCAATTCGGTAGTCGCGCTGCAGATTGAGACCGGCGAGCTCGTATGGGCCTTTCAGACCGTGCATCACGACGTCTGGGACTACGATCTGCCGGCGCAACCGACGCTGGCGCGCCTCGACATTGGTGATGGCGAGCGCGACGTCGTGATCCAGCCGACCAAGCTGGGTTTCGTCTTCGTGCTCGATCGCGACACCGGCAAGCCGGTGTGGCCCGTCGAGGAGCGCGCCGTGCCGCAGGGCGGCGCGGAAGGTGAGGCGCTATCACCAACGCAGCCATTCCCGACGCATGTACCGCCACTAACGTCGCAGACGATCTCGACCGACGATGCGCTCTCGCTAATACCTGCACTGCGTCGCTCGTCCTGCGAGCGCCAATTCGCGGAGGCTCACAATGAGGGCCTGTTCACGCCGCCTTCCGTGCAGGGCACGCTGTTGTTTCCGTTCACCGGTGGCGGGGTGAACTGGGGCAGTGCGGCCTTCGATCCGGTCAGCCAGGTCCTCTACGCCAACACCAGCCGCGCCGTTCATCTCATCAAGCTGATTCCGCGCGCGGACGCCGTCGGGTTCAATCCGCCGCCCGGTCACGATTTCGGCCAGCAGCGTGGCACGCCGTTCGCGATGACGCGCGCCATGGTGACGTCGCCGCTCGGCCTGCTCTGCAACAAGCCGCCATGGGGCGAGATGGTCGCGGTTGATCTGAAGGCCGGAAAAATCCTCTGGCGCTCGACGGTCGGCACCACCGAGGATCTTGCGCCGCTCGGCGTGCCGCTGCCCTGGGGCGCGCCGCTCGTCAACGGGCTCGCGGTCACCGCAGGCGGGCTCGTCTTCACCGGAGCGATGGACGCCTATTTGCGCGCCTTCGATGCGCAGAGCGGCAGGGAGCTATGGCAGGGCCGGTTGCCCGTCCCGGGCGTCGCCAACCCCATGACCTATCTCTGGCAGGGGGAGCAATATGTCGCGATCGGCGCCGGCGGCCACTCCGAGGCAGGCACGTCGATCGGCGACAGCGTCGTTGCGTTTCGTCTGGCGCGGCCGGGCGAGGGGCCATCGTTGTGGTCACGCACCGTCGATCGTCCCGGTGGACGTTTTCTTGCGGCGTTCTCAGCCATCGCGCTCGCGGTCGTCGCGCTTGTGATCACGGGCCTGCGCTGGCGCCACCGCCGTCGTGTCACGCGATCATGATCGTGTTATGGAGGCGATGCGAACTATCGTTCACATCGCGCGTGCTCACCCCGGCAGCATCGCGAACGCGCTCGACACCATCGCAACCGGCTTGTTGTCGGAGGCCGAGAGCAGCGTGACGCGGCCGAAGCTCATGGTGCGGCCGAGCCGCACCACGCGCGCGTCCGCCAGCACGTCCGACGAGGAGGCTGCGCGCATGAAATGCGTGGTTTGGTCGACCGTGGTCATCGGACGATAGCCGCGATTGGCGGCGAGGATCGCGATCACCATCGCGGTGTCGGCGAGCGCCATCAGCGCCTGGCCGCAGACCACGCCGCCGTTCCGGCACAGCCGTTCCGAGAACGGCATGCGCAAGAGCGCGCCCGGCTGCCAGTCCGGCGCATTCGCTGGCTGTGCGTGCTCGATGCGCTCGACCGAGAGGTCGAGATCCTGGACCCAGGGTGCAAAGACCTCGCCGAGGATGCGTTGCGCATCGGTGATGCCGAACTCGACGTCTGGCTGCGTTTGCATTGCTGTCGTTCCCTCCATTGTTGCCGGATGTTTGGTCTCATTCTGCGCGCATCGGCGCGGCAAAGTCACCCGGTCTGCTGCCGGCCGCGTCGGCTTGAAAATGCCCGACTTTGCCCGATATGATGGCCTTGCTTGGGTAGGGTGGATGATGTTGCGTCGATGTGTCCTGGTCTTTTGTCTGGCCGCGCTCGCCCTTGCGCTGAACGGCTGCACCAGATGCGGCCCGATCTGGGACGACTGGCTACATGCGCCGAAATCATGCAGATCGGACCGGATCTAGCGGCTATGCGGCCCTGAGCTTGCGGTCGGCCGCCACAAGGACGACAAGGCGCGGGCGATCCGCGCTTCGTGGATGATCAAGGAGCGAATGATGAAGCTTTTCCGTATGGCCGCGGTGCTGGCCGTGCTGGCGGGACCGGCCTATGCGCAAATGCCCAATCTCAATTTGCTGCAGGACGGTCCGAGCAAGAGCCCCGAGGAGAAGGCTGCGGAAGCCGAACGTGAAAAGGCCTACAAGGAAACGCTGAAGAAGATTCCGGACTCCAAGGCCTCCAACGATCCCTGGGGCGGCATGCGCTCCGATCCGCCGAAGCAGTCGGCGGCGCCGAAGGCATCGGCCGCGACCAGTGCGCCGAAGAAGAAATCCGGCACGGCTGCCAATTGACCTTTCCGCCGATCGGAGGCGGTGGACGCCTCCGGCCGGGGACTCCTCTTTGCCCCACAGGCCTCTTACATCTCGCAAGAGCGTATTTGCGTAGAGGAGGGCGGGACATGGCCGATCGTCCGCGGGATCTCGCCGAACGGATGGCGCGCCGGCGCAAGATGGGCGGCAAGCCGGACCACGCGACCGGCGACGGCTATCTGCGCGAGACCTTCACGCTGCCACGCGCAGCGGCACGGGCGAGGGCGGAGGCCTTCTTCGCCCGCTACCCCAAGGCGGGCTATATGAGCGCGGTCGAGAGCTGGCGCGAATTGCCCGGCGGCGACATCGAATTCACCATGCGGCGGCTGCCCAGCGCGGATTAGGGTCTCACCTTTTCGAGCGTTTCTGCGACGATGCGGATCCGGAATACCGGCTCCTTGGCCTCGTCCAGCAGCTCCATGTGCCATTCGGAATTTTCCTGGAGCTTGCGGGCGATCCCGGCGGCCATGTCGGCGCAGACGCTGGTCATCTCCTTCCAGGCCGAGTCGCGATCGGCAAATTCGCTCGCCTGGTCCGCGCAGCCGGAATAACGGCCGTTCCGGATTCGAAAGAAGTAGAGCGGCATGGCTGGCACCGATCACGCGTGACGGCCCAACCCCCAAGGCCACGGGCGCGCAGTGCAATCCCAAACCCCGATCAGATCAATTCCGGGCGGCTACGGGATACGCCCCTGGCGAGGCGCCGCACTAGCCGCTTGATCTCACCGGCGGTCTTGCTCAGGCCGTCTTGCGCTCGATCGCCTTGAGCTCGCGGTCGATGCGCAGCTGCACCCGTCGAATCGCCAACAAATCGAGGTTCGGCCGATCTTGATCTGCTCACCGATGCGGAATCGCCAGTGCCAGATTCCGGGAATTGCCGTCCTGGCGACGGTGAATTCGACACCCCTGTGATTCATGGTCACCTCCCATGACTCACTTTCCATGCCTGCAGCATGTTGGGCGCCGTCATATTCCGGGGGACAAGCAAAATCTGCCGGTAAACCCATCGTGGCCTCGCGCGCGGGAAGGGAACTCTGTTCATGGTCGGAGAACCACGGAGTCCATCGCGCCGACGGCATGTGCCTTGCTTGGCCTCATGACGGCAGGCAAACCATGGGCGCCTCATGCTCGGCATTCCCCGCCGCTACTCCCATTTCGTCTTCGGCATCATCCAGTCCGGACTGACCTCGCTGATCGCGGCCGGCATCGCCAGCGTTCCCGCGGGGAGCGCGATGGCCTTCCTCGGGCACTGGATGGTTTCGTGGCTGATCGCATGGGCCGCGATGCTGCCGATCGTGCTGCTGGCTGCGCCCGCGATCCGCGCCGTCTCGCTGCGGCTGACGCGCGAGGAGAAGGACCTGCGACCCGGCCGGCAGGCATGAAAAAAACCCCGCCTGGGGAGAGCCAAGCGGGGAGAAAGTTATTGGAGGCTGAGGTGCTGGGCTGCAACACCATAGCCAAGCGACCCTAGCCGGTTCGGCTTACGACAGCCTGACAGGGCCAAATCGAAGCCGCGTCGGCAATCGCCTTCGTCCATGGGCCGCAAACAGAAAACCCCGCTCGGGGGAGCGGGGTCGTCGGCTGGGTATGGAGGCCCAGTGTTGGTCCACCGAGCACGACGAGAATAGGCGATCAGGCTGACACGCGCCTGACGGGTGTCAGTGAAAGTCGCGGTCGCGAGGCCGCAGACTGGCCCCGCGCCCGTCCCAATTTCGACATCCGGCCGCACAACTGGCGACACACGGGTCGGCAAGATTCCACACCGTCCGGCGCGGCCATGGGGGAACGTGGCGCGGCGGCAACGGGGTGGCATCATGGATAACGTAGAGCGGTCATTCGCCGCCGCGACGGCGGCTGGCTTCGTCGTGCTGGTGATCAGCCTCGTGCTGCTGGCGGTGCTGTAAGGCAGCGCAAGCGCAGGTGCGGGAGCGACCGGGGTCCGTATCGTCGCGGTTTGCCGATGATGAACCGGCGCTTTGTCTTTCAAAAATGGAAAAACAACCCCATGCACAGTAGGCTCTGGGATGATTTCGTCATTCCATCAATGACTTACCGGAGGTATGTGACACCTTAATCGAGCGAGAAGCGCACCCCGACGCGCGATGTTGGTTCCCTCGGGTTCACGGCAGCCGTGCGCAGCGGGCCCTGGCGAGCGCTAGTGGAGCTTGACCTCGTCCCAGGGCAGCCGCAGCTCGGCGGCGCGCTCGTCGCGGTCCTTCTTGCGGAACGCGTTCTCCTTGCGCTCGAACTTGATCATCTCTCCTCCTGCGCGGCCTCAGGAGTGGATTGCGCCCGATGACGTCTCGGTGTGCGTCTTCAGTCATGGCAGAGGCTCCGGAGGTGCAGTCTCCTCCCGAAGAAGGCCATAGACCGCGAAAAGGTTCGGTGCCTCAGGATTAAGGATTGTGACGGCTAAGCGAGAGATCCTGGGCAGATAGGACAGTGATACGAACGGTAGTTGCCCGGAATCCACTTGGCATCGGGGTACCGGTACGATGGCTCCCGCCGGGGCTGGCATTTCATCCCGAAACGAGATTGTAACCGGCAAGGGGTCGCTGAAAGGCGGCCCCTTTTCGATTCAGGCGGTGAGTGAATTAGGGACTCTCGGAAAGAACATATTGCGAACCTAGAACAAATGGGGTACATTGCTTTTATTGCCGGCCCGCATCTCAATCGTTTGTCCCCCTAGCGAATCCTCGCCATAAGGAGCACGACCCAATGTCCGCCACTGCCTTGCGTATCGTCGAAGGATCTTCCATGGACAAGAGTAAAGCTCTGGCCGCCGCGCTCTCCCAGATCGAGCGTCAGTTCGGCAAGGGCTCGGTGATGAAGCTCGGCAAGAACGACCGGTCCATGGACATCGAGGCGGTGTCATCGGGCTCGCTCGGGCTCGATATCGCGCTCGGCATCGGCGGCCTGCCCAAGGGGCGCATCGTCGAGATCTACGGGCCGGAATCCTCGGGCAAAACCACGCTGGCGCTGCATACGGTGGCGGAAGCGCAGAAGAAGGGCGGCATCTGTGCCTTCATCGACGCCGAGCACGCGCTCGACCCGGTCTATGCCCGCAAGCTGGGCGTCAACATCGATGAGCTCCTGATCTCGCAGCCCGACACCGGCGAGCAGGCGCTGGAGATCTGCGATACTTTGGTGCGCTCCGGCGCGGTCGATGTGTTGGTGATCGATTCGGTCGCAGCGCTGGTGCCGAAGGCCGAGCTTGAGGGCGAAATGGGCGATGCGCTGCCGGGTTTGCAGGCCCGCCTGATGAGCCAAGCGCTGCGCAAGCTCACGGCCTCCATCAACAAGTCCAATACCATGGTGATCTTCATCAACCAGATCCGCATGAAGATCGGTGTGATGTACGGTTCGCCCGAGACCACGACCGGCGGCAACGCGCTGAAGTTCTACGCCTCCGTCCGCCTCGACATCCGCCGCATCGGCGCTATCAAGGAGCGCGACGAAGTCGTCGGGAACACCACCCGCGTCAAGGTGGTGAAGAACAAGCTGGCGCCGCCGTTCAAGCAGGTCGAGTTCGACATCATGTACGGCGAGGGCGTCTCCAAGATGGGCGAGATCCTCGATCTCGGCGTCAAGGCCGGCATCGTCGAAAAATCCGGCGCCTGGTTCTCCTATGACAGCCAGCGCCTCGGCCAGGGCCGCGAGAACGCCAAGGCGTTCCTGAAGGCCAATCCCGACATCACCGCCAAGATCGAGACCTCGATCCGCCAGAACTCCGGCCTGATCGCCGAGCAGATTCTCGCCGGCACCCCCGAGCGCGACGCCGACGGCGAGGAGCCGACGGAGGAGTAAGACTTACCGCGAAGAATTTTCGCGAGGAGCGGGCGCTGAGGACGTTGAGTTGCCGACGTCGTCAGCGCCCGTTTCGTTTTGCGTTGTCGTGATCGGTAGTGTGATGAAGCGTCTGGTCCTGACCAGTTCGTCGGGCTTTGCTCTCGCAAGATCGAGACTGGCCGAATTCGTCATAATGTTCTCGTTTCGCTTTCAGTGGGGACCCGTGCCTCCACCTGAAATGCGTGCGGCCTATTTTGCGGCACGTTCGGAGAGTCTTGGGCCGGGTGATCACTGGTCGGACTGGGGCATCCATTGGCCTCGCGCCATGAGTCGTCGCAAAGATCTGTCGCTTGTCGATTTCTGCGAACCTTACGATGCGATCGAACTCTGGTTCGATCCAAATCCCGAGGATCAGTTGCAACTTATTTGGCTGCTCGATCACCTCAGATCTCATTCCTGGCCGGCGCAAAAACTCAAAGTGCGCCTTGTGGTGGACGATCTGATCGCGATGAGGGGCGAAAACCTGCGAAAGTCTGC
Source organism: Bradyrhizobium sp. 179 (assembly GCF_023073535.1). Lineage (NCBI taxonomy): Bacteria > Pseudomonadati > Pseudomonadota > Alphaproteobacteria > Hyphomicrobiales > Nitrobacteraceae > Bradyrhizobium > Bradyrhizobium sp. 179. The sequence continues at coordinate 36,087 of NZ_JADPJR010000028.1, forward strand.
GTCGCATATTCCCGCCTTTAATGTCTCTGCCAGGGAATTCGGGACCGCCGAGGCGGCGTGGCGGGCCTATTGCGAACCGACACCGGAAAGCTGCGTCAATCTCCTCCACAGCGACCTCAGTGCATTACCGATGCTGAGGCCGGCTTTGCTCAATCTGCTGCCAGAACTGCCGTCACCCTCGACAGGGCTTGGTGCGACGGAGATGCGATTTCTGGAACTTCTTTCCAGAGGGTTTGCGAACACGAATTCGTTGTTTCACCTGCGCTCGCATCGGCGCACGTTCGTGTTCGGAGAGACCGAGTTGGCTTGGTTGCTCGAGGGGCGGGCGCTCGGCCCCAATCCCGCAGTGGCCGGTTTGGGCGAGGAACTGCGCACAATCGACCTTAAGAATTTGAGGGCTCGGCATAAAGTCTATCTGCGCAGCCGCCTTTCGCTGACCGAATTCGGTAAAGCCGTCCTGGCCCATCAGGATGATTTCAGCCGCCACAATCCGATCGATCGCTGGTGGGGCGGCACGCATCTGACCAACGACCGGCTGTGGCGGTACGGCCCTGGTTTGACGAGGCCCTGAGGCATGACGCGGTTCATTGTGACAACAGACTCGTCCACTGCCGGCGGGATACAACGCGCCGGTCTCGCCGATCTCGTCATTGCGATCGAGCGTCGGCTGGTCTGGGGACCGCTGCCGTCGGATGCCGAACTCGAGGCGTTCTTTGCGCCACGCACAACGCAGCCGCATAGCCTCCATTGGCTGGACGACACACCATCCTGGCGTCTTGAAAATTCGGGGATGACGGGGCGTGGATTGATCGAGCTGATGGCGGAATACGAATCGGTCGAATTATGGACAGGACCTGAGCCGAATGCGCAGTTGATTTTGCTGTGGCTGCTTGACCGTTGCGGCGATGAGAGCGGCAGTACCGCGGCGAGAGCGAGTGGAAGGTCACGCTGACAGAGCTCGGGCGTTCACTTGTAGCCCGCGAAGACGATTTGTGGCGCCGCAACCCGCTCACACGTTGGTGGGGTGGTACCGAGCTGACCAACGAACGGCTCTGGCGTTGGGACGCCGATGCCCGTTCGTTGATCGCGCCGTAAGCCGCTACTCCGCGGCTTCCGCGTAATCGCTCACCGGCGGGCAGGAGCATACGAGGTTACGGTCGCCATAGACGTTGTCGACGCGCCCCACCGGGCTCCAGTACTTGTCGCTGCGCGAGGTGCCCGCGGGGAAGCAGCCCTCGCTGCGGGTGTAGGCGCGATTCCATGCATCATCGGCGATATCGTGCACGGTGTGCGGGGCGTGGCGCAGCGGCGAGGCCTCGATCTTGAAGCGGCCGGCTTCGACCTCGGCGATCTCCTTCCGGATCGCGATCATGGCGTCGCAGAAGCGGTCCAGCTCCGCCTTCGATTCCGACTCGGTCGGCTCGATCATCAGTGTGCCCGGCACCGGGAAGCTCATGGTCGGCGCGTGGAAGCCATAATCGATCAGGCGTTTTGCGATGTCGTCGACGGTGACGCCTGAGGTCGTCTTTAGCGGCCGGGGATCGACGATGCACTCATGCGCGACACGGCCCTTGGCGTTCTTGTAGAGCACCGGGAAGTGCGGATCGAGCCTTGCCGCGATGTAATTGGCGTTGAGGATCGCAATCTCGGTCGCGCGCTTCAACCCTTCGCCGCCCATCATCAAGATATAGATGTAGGAGATCGTGAGGATCGAGGCCGAGCCGAACGGCGCGGCCGACACCGGGCCGACCGGTGCATCCGCCTTGGTCGCGGGATGGCCGGGCAGGAACGGGGCGAGATGTGCTCTTACGCCGATCGGGCCCATGCCGGGGCCGCCGCCGCCATGCGGGATGCAGAAGGTCTTGTGCAGGTTGAGGTGGCTGACATCGGCGCCGTAATCGCCGGGCCGTGACAGCCCGACCTGCGCGTTGAGGTTGGCGCCGTCGAGATACACCTGGCCGCCATGGCCATGGACGATGTCACAAATCTCGCGGATGTGCTCTTCGAACACGCCATGCGTCGAGGGATAGGTGATCATCACAGCGGCGAGGTCGTTCGAATGTTTCTCGGCCTTGGCGCGGAGATCACCAACGTCGACGTCGCCGTTCTTCTCGCAGGCGACCACCACCACGTCCATGCCGACCATCGCGGCCGAGGCCGGGTTGGTGCCATGAGCGGAGGAGGGGATCAGGCAGATCTTGCGGTGGCTCTGTCCGCGCGCGGCATGATAGCCGCGGATCGCGAGCAGCCCGGCATATTCGCCTTGCGCGCCGGAATTCGGCTGCAGTGAGATCGCGTCATAGCCGGTGATGTCGCACAGCCACTTTTCAAGCCGCGCGAACAGCGCGTGATAGCCGGCGGCCTGCTCGCGCGGGGCGAACGGGTGCAGCGTCGCAAACTCCGGCCAGGTCAGCGGCATCATCTCGGTGGTCGCGTTCAGCTTCATGGTGCAGGATCCCAGCGGAATCATCGCGCGGTCGAGCGCGAGGTCGCGATCACTGAGCTTGCGCATGTAGCGCAGCATCTCGGTCTCCGAGCGATGCGCATGGAACACCGGATGGGTGAGGAAAGCGGTCGTGCGCTTCAAGTCGTCCGGCAGCGCCTCGCGCGTCTCGGCGTCGATCTCGGCATAGGCGAGTGTGCCGCCGAAGGCGCGCCAAACCGCTTCCACCGTTGCAGGCGTCGTGGTCTCGTCGAGCGCAATGCGAAGCGCGGTTTCACTGATGCCGAGATTGATTGTCTCGGCGGTCGCGCGCGCAATGATCTCGGCACGCTTGGCGCCAGCATCGACGCTGAGCGTGTCGAAGAAGGTCTCCGACTGGAGCGCAAAGCCGAGCCTGCGCAGGCCGGTGGCGAGCACGGTCGCGCGGCGATGCACATCTTGCGCGATCTGCGTCAGGCCCTCGGGGCCGTGATAGACCGCGTACATCGAGGCGATCACGGCGAGGAGCACCTGCGCGGTGCAGATGTTGGAAGTCGCCTTCTCGCGGCGGATGTGCTGCTCGCGGGTCTGGAGGGCGAGGCGATAGGCCGGCATCCCGCGCGAATCCACGGAGAGGCCGACGATGCGGCCGGGCAGCGAGCGCTTCAGCGCGTCGCGCACCGCCATATAGGCCGCATGCGGTCCGCCATAGCCCATCGGCACGCCAAAGCGCTGCGCCGAGCCGATCGCGATGTCGGCCCCTAGCTCGCCGGGCGAGGCGAGCAGCGTCAGTGCCAGCAGATCGGCGGCGACGATCGCGAGCGCGCCCTTGGCGCGCAGTGTCGCGATCGCGGGACGCAGGTCCCGCACCGCGCCCGACGAGCCCGGATATTGCAGCAGCGCACCTAGCACGTCACTCTTAGCGAGATCGGTGAGGGGATCGCCGACGATCAGGCTCCAGCCGAGCGGCTCGGCGCGGGTGCGCATCACCGCGAGCGTCTGCGGATGCACGTCCTTGTCGACGAAGAAGGCTTTTGCCTTCACCTGTGAGTGCCGCTCGGCGAGCGCCATGGCTTCGGCCGCCGCGGTCGCCTCGTCGAGCAGCGAGGCGTTGGCAACGTCGAGCCCGGTGAGGTCGCAGATCATGGTCTGGAAATTGAGCAGCGCCTCGAGCCGGCCCTGGCTGATTTCGGGCTGGTAGGGCGTATACGCCGTGTACCAGGCCGGATTCTCCAGGATGTTGCGCTGGATCACCGCGGGCAGGATCGTGCCGGAATAGCCCTGGCCGATCAGCGAGGTGAAGACCTTGTTCTGCCGCGCGAGCTCGCCCATATGCGCGATCGCCTCGGTTTCGCTCAAGGCTTTGCCGAGATCGAGCGGGGCGGCCTGCCGGATCGAGGCCGGCAGCGTCTCCCCCATCAGCGCATCAACGCTTTTGGCGCTGACGGCCTCGAGCATTGCGGTGACGTCGCGCGTCGAGGGGCCAATGTGGCGGCGAACGAAGTTGGCGGCGGTGTCGCCGTTGGATTTGCGGTGCGCGGTCATCATAGGGTCCTCGCTAGGAGTTGCTGTCATCGTCCGTCTTGTGCGCACTTGCGCACAGGGGCGGACGATCCAGTACGCCGTGGCCCCTCGGCTCTAGCCGAAGCGGCTGCGTCGACTGGATGTCCCGCCTTCGCGAGGCATGACAGTGAGTGTGAGGCGGCTACTTGCTTCATCTCACGCCGTATGCGCTTTGTACGCAGCGTCATCCATGAGGCCGCCGAGCTCGTTTCTGTCGGCAATCTTGATCTTGAAGAACCAGGCCGCGCCCTGCGCATCCGTGTTCACCAGCGCGGGCTCGGCCGCGAGTGCGGGATTGGTCTCGAGCACCTCGCCCGTAACGGGCGCGTAGACGTCAGAGGCGGCCTTGACGGATTCCACGACCGCGGCGGCTTCCGCCTTCTTCAGCATGCGGCCGATCTTGGGCAGCTCGACAAACACGACGTCGCCGAGCTGCTGCTGCGCGTAATCGGTGATGCCGACGGTGGCGATGTCGCCCTCGATGGCGAGCCATTCGTGGTCGGAGGTGTACAGCGTCGTGGTCATTGTCGAATCCTCAGCGTTTGTAGGTGTTTTTCACGAAGGGCATGGCGGCGACCTCGACGGCTAGGCGCTGGCTGCGCACCTCGGCGAACAGCTTGGTGCCGAGCGCGCTCTGGCGCGTGGGCACATAGCCCATCGCCACCGGCGCATTCAGGCTCGGGCCGAAGCCGCCCGATGTAACCTTGCCGATCGGCTCGCCCGCCGTCGCATCCGCAAACAGCAGCGCGCCCTCCCGCACCGGCGCGCGTCCCTCAGTGCGCAGGCCGACGCGGCGGCGGGATGCACCCTGGTCGAAATGGGCGAGAATCTTCTCAGCGCCGGGGAAGCCGCCGGCGCGCGTCCCACCGCTGCGGCGGCTCTTCTGCACCGACCATTCCAGCTCGGCTTCGACCGGCGTGGTCGTGGTGTCGATGTCGTGGCCGTAGAGACAGAGCCCGGCCTCCAGCCGCAGGCTGTCGCGGGCCCCGAGCCCGATCGGCATCACGTCCGGGTTTTCGAGCAGCGTCCTGGCGAGCCGCTCGGCATCGCCGGCGGGCACGGAAATCTCGAACCCGTCCTCGCCGGTATAGCCCGAGCGCGAGACGAAACAGGGGAGGCCGGCGACCTCGCGCGGGCCGGCATCCATGAATTTCATGGACGGCGCCTCTGCACACCATTTCGCCAGCGCCGTTTCCGCCTTCGGGCCCTGGAGCGCGATCAGCGCGCGGCCGTCCAGCGGATCGATCACGCAGTCGTCGGAGAGATGCGCGCGCAGATGCGCCTCGTCCGCGTCCTTGCAGGCGGCGTTGACGACCAGGAACAGGTGGTCGCCGAAATTGGCAACCATCAGATCGTCAAGGATGCCGCCATCCGCATTGGTGAACTGGGCGTAGCGCTGCCGTCCCGGTGCAATCGCCAGGATATCCTGCGGCACCAGCCGCTCCAGCGCGCGGGCGGCGTCCTCGACCTTGCCGGATTTCGGCCGGAGCGCGATCTGTCCCATGTGGGAGACGTCGAACAGGCCCGCGGAGGCGCGGGTGTGGAGATGCTCCTTCAGCACGCCCGCGGGGTACTGCACGGGCATGTCATAGCCCGCGAACGGCACCATCTTGCCGCCCAGGGACACATGCAGGGCGTGGAGCGGGGTGTGTCGGAGGGAATCGTGGTCGTCGGGTGCAGGCATTACAGGGGCCCTCGGTGGTTCCCCGGGGACGATTCCCCGGCAGCAACCCATCGAAGCCCCATCTGTCGCTGTGCCTGAGAGTATTATCCCGTCGGCGGACGCTGTCCGGGTCTTAACCCCGTCGGCGCCTCTTTCCAGATGTCGTCAAAGCCACGCGGTCCTTTTGCCTGAGAGTTTCCGGGGCGGTTGCTCCTTCGGCGCCGGCTGCCTAAAGCCGGTCTCTCCCGACGTGGCCGTACGATAGAGATATGTAAAGACCACAGCCTGGCCAAGCCTGTCAACGCGGCCGGCATCGGCTTTCAACCGGGATTGCGCGACCGCGGCAACCTACTGATCTGCTTGCACATCTCCTTGCACAGTTTCTGGACAGCGAAGCTGGCCTTGTCTAAAAGCGCTTTGGCCCGCAGATATCAGCCTTTAGCGTCTGTTTGGATGGCGAGAAGCGGGCCCAAGCATACCCGATTGGATGAACATGAGCGGCGTCAACGAGATCAGGTCGACCTTTTTGAACTTCTTTGCCGAGAACGGCCACGAGATTGTGCCGTCCTCGCCACTCGTGCCGCGCAACGATCCGACCTTGATGTTCACCAATGCCGGCATGGTGCAGTTCAAGAACGTCTTCACCGGCGTCGAGAAGCGGCCCTATCAGCGCGCCACCACCTCGCAGAAATGCGTGCGCGCCGGCGGCAAGCACAACGACCTCGACAATGTCGGCTACACCGCGCGCCATCTCACCTTCTTCGAGATGCTCGGCAACTTCTCGTTCGGCGACTATTTCAAGGAGCGCGCGATCGAGCTCGCCTGGAAACTGATCACCAGCGAGTTCGGGCTGAAGAAGGACAAGCTGCTCGTCACGGTCTACCACACCGACGACGAGGCGGCGGGCCTGTGGAAGAAGATCGCCGACTTCTCCGACGACCGCATCATCCGGATTCCGACTTCGGACAATTTCTGGGCGATGGGCGACACCGGCCCGTGCGGCCCGTGCTCGGAGATCTTCATCGACCGCGGCGAGCACATCTGGGGCGGGCCTCCGGGCTCGCCCGAGGAGGACGGCGACCGCTTCCTCGAATTCTGGAATCTCGTCTTCATGCAGTACGAGCAGGTGACGAAGGAGGAGCGCGTGGGCTTGCCGCGTCCCTCGATCGACACCGGCATGGGCCTGGAGCGCATGGCCTGCATTCTCCAGGGCGTCGAGAGCGTGTTCGAGACCGACCTGTTCCGCAATTTGATCGACGCGGCGGCGTCCGCACTCGGCAGCGGGCCGAACGAGCAGACCGTCGCCTCGTTCCGGGTCATCGCCGACCATCTGCGCTCCTCGGCCTTCCTCATCTCCGACGGCGTGCTGCCCTCGAACGAGGGCCGCGGCTATGTGCTGCGCCGGATCATGCGCCGCGCGATGCGCCATGCCCAGCTTTTGGGCGCGAAAGAACCGCTAATGCATCGCCTGGTCTGGGCGCTGGTGCGCGAGATGGGCCAGGCCCTTCCGGAACTGGTCCGCGCAGAGAAGCTGATCGAGGAGACGCTGCGGCTGGAAGAGACCCGCTTCCGCAAGACGCTGTCGCGCGGACTTGCCATCCTCGATGAGAAGAGCGCGTCCTTGAAGAAGGGCGACATGTTCGACGGCGACGTCGCCTTCACGCTGTACGATACCTACGGCTTCCCGCTGGACCTGACGCAGGACGCGCTGAAGTCGCGCGGTATCGGCGTCGACCAGGCGGCGTTCTCTGATGCGATGGAGCGTCAGAAGGCCAAGGCGCGCGAGTCCTGGAAGGGTTCTGGCGAGGCGGCTTCCGAAGCGATCTGGTTCCCGCTGCGTGAGAAGCTGGGTGCGACCGAATTCCTCGGCTACGAGACCGAGAGCGCCGAAGGCGTGGTTTCCGCGCTGGTCAAGGACGGCAAGGAGGCGGGCAGCCTCAAGGCCGGCGAGACCGGCGCGATCGTGCTGAACCAGACACCGTTCTATGCGGAATCCGGCGGCCAGGTCGGCGACACCGGCGTGCTGCTCGGCGAGGGCGGCATCAAGGTCCGCATCACCGACACGCAGAAGAAGCTCGGCGATCTCTTCGTCCATATCGGCACGGTCGAGAGCGGCGAAGTGAAGCTCGGCACCGCGCTCCAGCTCGAGGTCGATCATTCGCGTCGTGCGTCGATCCGCGCCCACCACTCGGCGACGCACCTCCTCCACGAGGCGCTGCGCCAGGTGCTCGGCGACCACATCGCTCAGCGCGGCTCGATGGTCGCGCCCGACCGGCTGCGCTTCGACTTCGTGCATCCGAAGCCGATCACGGCGGAGGAACTCGCCCGCGTCGAGGACATCGCCAACGACGTGGTGCTGGAGAACGACGAGGTCACCACGCGTATCATGGGCGTCGATGAAGCCCGTGAGGCGGGGGCGCGCGCCCTGTTCGGCGAGAAATATGGCGACGAGGTCCGCGTCGTCTCGATGGGCAGGACCGCACGCGAGCGCGGCGCCAACACGCTCGGCTGGTCGGTCGAGCTCTGCGGCGGCACGCATGTGAAGCGGACCGGCGACATCGGTCTGATCACGCTCACGAGCGAGAGCGCGGTCGCCTCAGGCGTGCGCCGCATCGAGGCGCTGACCGGCAATTATGCGCGCAAGCACGCCAATGACACCATGGCGCTGGCGAAGATTGCGGCGAACGAGCTGCGCACCTCCATCGACGACGTGCCGGCGCGCATCGCCGCGCTGATGGAGGAACGCAAGAAGCTCGAGCGCGAGCTCTCCGACGCACGCAAGAAGCTCGCGATGGGCGGCGGCGCGTCATCGAGCAACGGCGCGGCGGCGGGCGTGCGCGAGGTCGGCGACGTCAAGCTGATGGCGCGCGCGGTCGAGGGCATCGAGATGAAGGATCTCAAGAGCCTTGCCGACGACGGCAAGAAGCAGATCGGCTCCGGCGTCGTCGCTATCGTCGGCGTCACCGAGGACGGCAAGGCCGGTGTCGTGGTCGGCGTGACACAGGATCTGACCGCGCGCTTCAACGCCGTGAACTTGGTGCGCATCGCGTCCGAAGCGCTCGGTGGCAAGGGCGGCGGCGGCCGGCCCGACATGGCGCAGGCCGGCGGCCCTGACGGCGCCAATGCGGCCGCGGCGCTCTCGGCGATCGAAAAGGCGATGGCAGGCGCTTAAAACCCCGTGTCCCCCCCCCGCATGATGCTTCCTCGGGCACAGGTCTCGTCGTTGCGAGGAGCTCGCGACAAAATTGCAGAGCAAATTTGCGCTGATGCGACGAAGCAATCCAGTGTCCGCCGTGGAGACAGTCTGGATCGCTTCGCTTCGCTCGCAATGACGGTTGAGGCGAGACGCCGGCTTACGCTGCCAGCGCCTTCGTGAGGTTCTCGGCGACCTTGTCGAGGAAGCCGGTGGTCGAGAGCCAGCGCTGGTCGGCGCCGACCAAGAGCGCGAGATCCTTGGTCATGTAGCCGGCTTCGACGGTGTCGACGCAGACCTTCTCCAGTGTGTTCGCGAACTTGGCGAGCTCGGCATTGTTGTCGAGCTTGGCGCGATGCGACAGGCCGCGCGTCCAGGCGAAGATCGAGGCGATGGAATTGGTCGAGGTCTCCTTGCCCTTCTGGTGCTCGCGGTAGTGGCGGGTCACCGTGCCGTGGGCGGCTTCGGCTTCCACCGTCTTGCCGTCGGGGGTGAGCAGCACCGAGGTCATCAGGCCGAGCGAGCCGTAGCCCTGCGCAACCGTGTCGGACTGCACGTCGCCATCGTAATTCTTACAGGCCCAGACATAGCCGCCGGACCATTTCAGCGCCGAGGCCACCATGTCGTCGATCAGGCGGTGCTCGTAGGTCAGGCCCTTGGCGTCGAATTCCTTCTTGAACTCGCGGTCGAAGATGTCCTGGAAGATGTCTTTGAAGCGGCCGTCATAGACTTTCAGAATGGTGTTCTTGGTCGACAGATAGACGGGGTAGCCGCGCAGCAGGCCGTAATTGAAGGAGGCGCGGGCGAAGTCGATGATGGAGTCGTCGAGATTGTACATCTCCATGGCGACGCCGGCGCCCGGTGCCTTGAACACTTCCTTCTCGATCACGGTACCGTCCTCGCCGACGAACTTCAGCGAGAGGGTGCCCTTGCCCGGGAACTTGATGTCCGTGGCGCGGTACTGATCGCCATAGGCGTGGCGGCCGATGATGATCGGCTTGGTCCAGCCGGGAACGAGACGCGGCACGTTCTTGCAGATGATCGGCTCGCGGAAGATCACGCCGCCGAGGATGTTGCGGATGGTGCCGTTCGGCGACTTCCACATCTGCTTGAGATTGAACTCCTTCACCCGGGCTTCATCAGGGGTGATGGTGGCGCATTTGACGCCGACGCCGACCTTCTTGATCGCCTCGGCGGCGTCGATGGTGACCTGATCGTTGGTGTGGTCGCGGTATTCCATCCCCAGGTCGAAATAGAGCAGCTCGACGTCAAGGAACGGGTTGATCAGCTTGTCCTTGATGTACTGCCAGATGATCCGGGTCATCTCGTCGCCATCGAGTTCGACGACGGGATTGGATACCTTGATTTTTGCCATGATCGGGGAAGCCTCTTGGAAACGGCGCTTTGGGCGCGCCACGGGTATATCCGGCGCCTCTTAGCACCGCCGCGCGGCGGGCGAAAGCCAAGGGATTATGCACTTTTAGCCCATCCAGCTTCCGCAGATGGGAAGCGGCAGCCGGCTCCCGGCCGGGCGGGGACTGACGTTCCAGGCGAGATTCAAAAGTCGAATCCAACCCGTTATTTCCCTTGAGAATTCTGTCAGGACAGGCAAACGACAAGCGGCGATGCGGCCGGTCCGCTGGGCCGGCCTGAATCAACTCCTGAAGCGGCCTCTGCAAGGCCTTGAGAGACAGCGTGAAAGCGAAGTGAGATGTCGGGGACTGACAAGAGCAAAGCGGGGCTTTCCCTCGACGGCCCCATCGTGATCCTGGTCGAGCCGCAGCTCGGGGAAAACATCGGCATGGCCGCGCGCGCCATGGGCAATTTTGCGCTTGCCGCCTTGCGCATCGTCAATCCCCGCGACGGCTGGCCCAACATCGCCGCGCAGCGCGCCGCGGCCGGCGCCGACCACATTCTGGAAAAGGCCAAACTGTTTGCGACGGTGGAAGAGGCCGTCGCCGATCTCGATCTGTTGTTCGCCACCACGGCGCGCGCCCACGACCAGGCCAAGCCGGTGGTCGGGCCGGAGGCGGCAGCGGCCGAGATCTCGGGTCACATCGCCACAGAGGGCAAGGCTGGTATCCTGTTCGGCCGGGAGCGCTGGGGCCTCACCAACGAGGAGGTCGGGCTCGCCAACCGTATCATCACCTTCCCGGTCAATCCTGGCTTTGCCTCGCTCAACCTCGCCCAGGCCGTGCTGCTGGTCGGCTATGAATGGTTCAAGCGCGCCACGTCAGGCGAACTGCCGCACGGCATGCCCGAGCGCTCCGAGCGCGCCTCGCAGCACCAGATGCAGGCCTTCTTCGACAACCTCGTGCGCGAGCTCGACAAGGTCGAATTCCTGCGCCCGGCCGAGAAGCGCGACACCATGCTGGTGAACCTGCGCAACATCTTCACCCGGATGGAGCCGACCAAGCAGGACATGCACACGCTGCACGGCGTGGTGATGGCGATCGCGGAAGGCCGCAAGGGCCCGGCCAAGGGCGGCGTGCTCGACGGCGAGCAGGCGACGCGCCTGCGCGCGCTCTTGGCCGAGCACGGGCAGGGCGGCAGCGTGCCTGACAGCGGCTCGACTGTGCGCGGGCTCGCGCGCCTGCTCCGCCGCAACCCGACCGACGCCGAGCGCCTGCTGTGGCAGGCGCTGACCCGCGACCGCCGCTTCGCCGGCCAGTTCAAGCGCCAGACCCCGGTGGGGCGGCACATTCCCGACTTCGTCTCGTTCCCGCACCGGATCGCGATCGAGCTCGTCAACGCGGGCGAGGGGGAAGCCATCGCGGCAGATCGCGCGTCGCGGCGGGCTTGGCTCGAGGCGCGGGATTATCGCGTGCTGGAGATCCGGGCGGCCGATGTGGAGCGTGATATGGAGGCGGAGCTGGTGCGGCTGCAGGGAATGATGTCGGAAGGATCGAGCGCTTCGTAGCAGGTAACCTCAGACTGGGTGCCACCGTCGAATGAAGACTATTGGCTGCCTTCGTCGAGCAGTGTCTTCGCGATAACGTTGCTCTTGTCGCAGACGCTGGAGAACGCGCGGGGAGGGACATCATCGACGAGCGGGCGGTCGGGCAGTTCTCGGACTTTGCCGTCACGAGGCGAGGCGCCGGTGTGAAGCGCTAGCCTCATTTATTGGCACGCTTCGTGCCTCCCAAAGCGGCAGGCCGGCACGATGCCGAACCAAAAGGAGACCCTGGCATGAAACGCGAAGACCTCACCGAAAAGCTGCTCGACATCAAGCGCGAAAAGGGCTGGAGCTGGAAATACATCTGCGAGAAGATCGGCGGCTATTCCGAAGTGCTGATTACGGGCGCGATCCTCGGCCAGATGAAATTGACAAAACCGCAGGCCGCCAACGCCGGCGAGCTGTTCGGTCTGTCGAAGGCGGAAGTTGCGATGCTCAACGAGGTGCCGATGCGCGGCACCGGCACGCCGATGCCGCCGACCGATCCCCTGATCTACCGCTTCTACGAGATGGTGATGGTGAACGGCCCGGCCTGGAAGGCGCTGATCGAGGAAGAGTTCGGCGACGGCATCATGTCGGCGATCGACTTCGACATGGGAATCGAGCGCGTTGCGAACCCGAAGGGCGACCGCGTCAAGATCACTATGAGCGGCAAGTTCCTGCCGTACAAATATTACGGCGCCAGCGGCAACGTGCCGGAATACGGATTTAGGGAGGAGTGATAGAGGCGAGTGGCGAATTGCGAGTAGCGAATGGGGACGCCCAATTCGCCATTCGCCACTCCCTATTCGCCTATTTTATTTCCCCGCCTTCACCTCGGCGGCCGCCACCGCGAGCAATTCGCTCATCTTGGCGCGAATCGTTTGCTCGGTGACGGTGACGTTCTTGGCGGCGAAATCGGCCATGATCTTGCGCAGGACGTCGGCATCGCCGGCCTCCTCGAAATCCGCCGCGACCACCTCCTTGGCATAGGCAGTGGCGGCATCGCCGGTGATGCCGAGCTTTTCCGCCGCCCACAGGCCGAGCAGCCGGTTGCGACGGGCCTCTGCCTTGAATTTCTGCTCCTCGTCGAGGGCGAACTTCTTCTCGAAACCTTCCTGCCGCTTGTCGAACTCGCTCATGCCTTGTTCCAAATCCCTCTGAATGGAGCGGGAGCCTTCCGTTGCGGCGCCCCGACTGCATGCCTACATAGATAGCACATATCGGCAAAACAACGGGCCGTTAAGCCGCAGTCAAGGCGGTATAAGTCGGCGTCGGATGGACCGGATCGATTGTGCTGGGACAGCCAATCGGATAGGTTGCCTGAAGGTTTGGTTCCTGTTCTGTTTCCAGAGGTTCCAGGCCGTTCACGGCAGCTCCGCTGTGGGTCGTAATCCTAGTCAACCGGAGCACACCAGATTCATGGATTTCAACAAAACACGGTACATCCCAATGAGCCGTCGGCGTCGCATTTATGAAGGCAAGGCAAAGGTTCTCTATGAAGGCCCGGAGCCCGGTACCCTGATCCAGCACTTCAAGGATGACGCCACCGCGTTCAATGCGAAAAAGCATCAGGTGATCGAGGGCAAGGGTGTCCTCAACAACCGGATCTCGGAGTACCTGTTTCAGCACCTCAACGACATCGGGGTGCCGACCCATTTCATCCGCCGGCTCAACATGCGCGAGCAGTTGATTCGCGAGGTCGAGATCGTGCCGCTGGAAGTGGTGGTGCGGAACGTTGCCGCCGGCTCGCTGTCGCAGCGCCTCGGCATCGAGGAGGGCACCCAACTGCCCCGTTCGATCATCGAGTTCTACTACAAGAATGACCAGCTCAACGACCCCATGGTGTCGGAAGAGCACATCACTGCGTTCGGCTGGGCGACGCCGCAGGAGATCGACGACATCATGGCGCTCGCCATCCGCGTCAACGATTTCCTCACCGGGCTCTTCCTCGGCATCGGCATCCGCCTCGTCGACTTCAAGATGGAGTGCGGGCGCCTGTTCGAGAACGAGATGATGCGGATCATCGTCGCCGACGAGATCTCGCCGGACTCCTGCCGTCTGTGGGACATCAAGTCGAACGAGAAGCTCGACAAGGACCGCTTCCGCAGGGATCTCGGCGGCCTGCTCGAGGCCTATACCGAAGTCGCAAAGCGCCTCGGCATCCTCATGGAGAACGAGCGTCCGCAGGGCTCCGGCCCGGTGCTGGTGAAAAGCTGAAAGAGGATCTTTGACGTGAAGGCACGTGTTACCGTTACCTTGAAAACGGGTATCCTCGATCCGCAAGGCAAGGCCATCGAAGGCGCGCTGAAGTCGCTCGGCGTCGACGGTATCGCCAGCGTCCGGCAGGGCAAGGTGTTCGACATCGAGCTCGCCGGCGCCGATAAGGCCAAGGCGGAAGCCGCGCTGAAGGAAGCCGCCGACAAGCTGCTGGCGAACACCGTGATCGAGAATTATCGGGTCGAGATCGTCTAACGCGCGCGCCGCTCACAGCCACCCGACACGCCGAAAACGCCAGTACAGCGCGCCGCATGCCGTCAGCATCACGCCGAGCAGCATGTAATAGCCGTATTCCCATTCCAGCTCCGGCATGTGCTTGAAGTTCATGCCGTAGATGCCGGCGAGGGCAGTCGGGATGGCGATGATCGCGAGCCAGGAGGCGAGCTTCTTGGACACCGCCGTTTCCTGCGCCTGGCCGACCAGCAGGCTCGCCTCGAAGGCGAAGGCCAGCACCTCGCGCATGGAATCGATGCGCTCCTGGATGTTGCGGACGTGGTCCGTGACGTCGCGGAACAGCGGCTGCATGGCCTGGCGCACCATGGCGAGTTCGTCGTGCTCCAGCCGGCGGCAAACCTCCACCAGCGGGCCGATCGCGGTCCTGAGCCGCAACAGGTCGCGGCGCAGCATGTAAAGCCGCTCGATCTGCGCCTTGCTGATCGGCTTGGAGAGCACGTCGTCCTCGATGGCCTCGACTTCATCGTGAATGCTTTCGAGCACGGGCGAGTAATTGTCGACGATGAAATCGAGGATGGCGTAGAGGATGTAATCCTCGCCGCGCGCCAGCGCCCGCGGGCAGCTTTCGCAGCGTTCGCGTACCGGCGTGTAGGAGGTCGAAGCGCCGTGGCGCACCGACACCAGATAGCCTTCGCCGACGAAGATGTGCGTCTCGCCGAAGGCGATGCGGCCCTCGATCAATTGCGCGGTGCGCGCGACGATGAACAGAGCCTCGCCATATTGCTCGATCTTGGGCCGCTGATGGGCGTGGTTGGCGTCCTCGATGGCGAGCTCGTGCAAATCGAACTGCTTCTGCACGGCGCCGAGGAGCGCCATGTCGGGTTCGTGCAGGCCGATCCAGACCACGTGTCCGGGCTTGGCCCGCCAGCTCGAGGCCTCGCTGATGGCGATATTGGCAACGCGGCGGCCGTCGACATAGGCGCCGGCCGCGACGACGCCCTCGGCGGACACCGGTTCGGCAGGAGATGCGGACAGCGACGGGACGTTCATGGCTTCAATCCCGGGCAATTCGAGCGGCCAAACCGCATGCGGCCATGGCCTGTGTACAAGGCCCTTTGCCGAGGCTAGCACTGGTAAAATCCCCGTCAAATGGTTATGTCTCTTGGCGAATTGGCCCTCCCTGCCATCTCGATTCCAGCCACCGTCGGAACCTTACGCCATGAAAGCCGCCATCCTCGTCTTTCCCGGAATCAACCGCGAGCGCGACATGGCGCGTGCCTTGAGGCTGATCTCCGGCCGCGAGCCCGCGATGGTGTGGCACGCCGAGACTTCACTGCCTGCGGGCACCGACCTCGTGGTGGTGCCGGGCGGCTTCTCCTATGGCGACTATTTGCGCTGCGGCGCGATCGCGGCGCGCGCGCCCGTAATGGACGCGGTGCGCGACTATGCAGCCAAGGGCGGCCTCGTGCTCGGCGTCTGCAACGGTTTCCAGATCCTCTGCGAATCCGGCCTGTTGCCGGGCGTCTTGATGCGCAATGCGCGGCTGAAATTCATCTGCCACGACGTGCATCTGCGGGTCGAGCGTTCCGACACGCCGTTCACCCGCGGCTACAATGCCGGGCAGGTGATCCGCGTGCCCGTCGCGCATGGCGAGGGCAATTACGAGGCGGACGAAGAGACTATCAAGCGGCTCGAAGGCGAGGGGCGGGTGCTCTATCGCTACTGCTCCCCTGAGGGCGTGGTTGATGAGACCCATAACATCAACGGCGCGGCGCATTCCATCGCCGGCATCGTCAACGACAAGGGCAACGTGCTCGGCATGATGCCGCATCCGGAAAACCACGTCGAAGACATCATGGGCTGCACTGACGGCCGCGGCCTGTTCGCCGGCCTCGTCCAGCATCTGGAAAAAGCCGCGTGATCTGGTTCGTGCTGAAGCGGTCGCTCGCCGCGCTCGCGGCGCTGTCGTTCGCGACCGTTGCGTTCGCGCAGGATTATCCCAAGCGTCCAATCACCATGATCGTGCCGTTCGCGGCCGGCGGCACCTCGGACGTGATCGCGCGGACCGTGGCCGAGCAGATGGGCATCGCGCTCGGCCAGACCATGGTGATCGAGAACGTCGCCGGCGCCGGCGGCTCGACGGCGCTGGCACGCGCCTCCCGCGCCGAGCCCGACGGCTACACCATCGCGATCGGCAATGCCGGCACCAACGCGGCGACCTACACGATCTATCCAAAGCTGCCGTTCACGCCGGAATCGTTCGTGCCGATCGCCATGGTGGCGAAGACGTTCGGCGTCGTCGCCGTGCGCAAGGATTTTCCGGCCAAGGACCTGAAAGAGTTCATCGCCTACGTCAAGGCCAATCCAGGCAGGATCAATCTCGGCCATGCCGGCGTCGGCTCCTCGAACTATCTGATCTGCAAGAGCTTCGTCACCGCCGCCGGGATCGACGCGACGCTGGTCGGCTATCGCGGTGCCGCGCCCGCGCTGACCGATGCGATCGGCGGCCAGATCGACGGCGTCTGCGATGCGGCCGCCTCCGTCTCGCAGGCAATCAACGACAAGCTGGTAAAGGGCCTCGTGGTCGGCTCGACCGTGCGGCTGGCCTCGTTGCCCGATCTGCCGACATCAGCCGAAGCCGGCCTAGCCGAATTCGAGGCGCAGGGCTGGAACGGCCTGTTCGCGCCCAAGGGCACCCCGCCGGCCGTGATCGCCAAGCTGAATGCCGCCGCGCGCACGGCTGTGGAATCCGACGCGGTGAAGAAGCGCTTCGCTGACCTCTCGACCGTTGCGCCCGATCCCGACGAGCACACGCCGGAAGTGCTGCAAAAGCTCGTGACGCGCGACGTGGAAAAATACCGGAAAATGCTCGCGGACGACGCCAAGTAGCGGCCAGCCTTCGATCGACAATCATTCATTTGTTTGCAGGCGGCGCAGCTATGGTTGCGCATCAGTGGCGCCAGACCGAAAGTCAGCTCAATCAGGAGGGGTCGGGCTCGTCACAAAAATGGAGCGGAAGAAGGGGGCGATCTTCCTCGTGGCGGCCGCTACGCCCCATCTCATCCCGCTCTAGCGCAGCTTCAGCCGTTCGGTCGGCACCGTCATTGCCGCAACACCGGCCATGACCAGCAGCAGACCCAGCGCGAGGTTCGACGGCACGCTCTCGCCGAGCAGCAGCACGGAGAGGCCGACGCCGATCGGGATGCGCAAATAGCCTTGGGCGTTCGTCGTGAGCGTGCCGAGCCGCCCGAGGCAAACATAGAACAGCATCAAGCCCAATGCGCTCGACACGATGCCCATGACGATGGTGGCGGTGATCGCGGTCGGCGTCGGGTGCAGCGTCCAGGGCTGGTCGATGAGAAGCGAGGGCGGCAGCAGGATGATGCCGCCGAACAGCAGCGAACCGGCCGCCACCACCATCGGGTCGTAATCGGACAGGCGCAGGCCGAAGATCGTGGCGCAGGCAAACGAGATGGTGGCGAAGAGGATCGCGACCTCCGCGATGATCTCGCGACTGAGCCCGCGCAGCGCATCGAGGCCGACGATGAGAATCGTGCCGGCAAGCCCGAGGATCGCGCCCGCGAGCTTGAGCAGCGTCGCCGGCTCGTGCCGCGTGATCAGCGACGTGATCAGGAAGGCGAAGATCGGCGTCGTCGAAGCCAGCACCACCGTGTTCGACGCCGGCACATATTGCTGCGACCAGGTGATGATCAGGAACGGAAAGGTCGAGTTGATCAATTGCTGGGTCGCGAACAGCTTCCAGGCTTTCGCGTCGGTCGGGATCGTGACGCCGCGCATCCACAGGATCGCGAACAGGAAGGCGGCCGCGATCAGCGAGCGCGCCGCGATGAAGGTGATGGGTGGGATCGTGTCCAGCGCCAGCTTGGCCAGCGGATAGGTCGAGCTCCAGCAGCAGGCCAGCGCCAGCAGCAGCGCGAAGTCGCGCCAGCTGCGTGCGCCGGTGGTGGCGATTGACGGCAACGTTGATGCGGACGCCGTCGTGCGACCCGCCTCCGATGTGCTGTGCGGCACCTTGTTCTTGCTCCCCGGCGCACAAGCGCTTGACCAACTCTGGGCGAGGGAGCGTGAAAAGGGAAGGCCTCGAGCTATGCGTTTGGCTGGGGCTGCGGCTTCCGCTTCACCCGCTTGATCGTCCCGGAAAAGGTGAACAGCGGCCGTCCGTCGGAGGCCAGCTTGCCACGCAGGAAGATCAGCGAGCCGCCGGCGCGAGACACTTCGCCCACGCATTCGATCAACTCGCCCTCGCGTGCTGCATCGAGGAAGTCGCAGGCGAAATTGGTGGTCACGGCAGGTCCATCCAACTCATGTGTGGCGATTGCAAACAGGCAATAATCGGCGAAGGCCATGAAGCAGCCGCCATGGACGTTGCCGGAGCCGTTGAGGTGCTTCCTCTCCACCCGGAAGGCGCAGCGGACGCTGCCGTCCGCCTCGATCCGGTGCCAGAAGGGGCCGACATGGGATTCAAAACTGTCGCGAATCCAGGTCCGCCAGCCCTTGAATTCGCCGTCTGTGGCGACGTGGAGGTCGCGGCGGCGGAGCGGGGGCGCTTTGGTCAATTCGTGCACGGACGTGGGCCTTCAATTGCGGGTCTTTAGCCCTTAAATCCGATCCGTCCGCGCCGTGCAATTCCTGTTCCCGCAGCTCGCCTGCCGCAAAACGTGGGACAGCGGGAAAATGCGCCATAAAGGGCTTTTCGTGAGCCCCCGATGTTCCTAAGAACGGCCAAACGCTGCCGAAAGCCCCCAATCCATGAAGAATGAACCCAAGATCACCCCAGAACTGGTTGCCGCCCACGGGCTCAAGCCCGACGAGTATGAGCGCATCCTCAAGCTGATCGGGCGGGAGCCGACCTTCACGGAACTCGGCATCTTCTCGGCGATGTGGAACGAGCATTGCTCGTACAAGTCCTCACGCATCCATTTGCGCGGCCTGCCGACCAAGGCGCCCTGGGTGATCCAGGGGCCCGGCGAGAATGCCGGCGTGATCGATATCGGGGATGGGCAGGCTGTGGTCTTCAAGATGGAGAGCCACAACCACCCGAGCTACATCGAGCCGTACCAGGGCGCGACCACCGGCGTCGGCGGCATTTTGCGCGACGTCTTTACTATGGGCGCGCGTCCGATCGCTTGCCTCAACGCGCTGAGCTTCGGCGCGCCGGAACATCCCAAGACGCGGCACCTCGTGTCCGGCGTGGTGGCCGGCGTCGGCGGCTACGGCAATTCCTTCGGCGTGCCGACGGTCGGCGGCCAGGTGCGCTTCCACACCCGCTATGACGGCAACATCCTCGTCAACGCGATGGCCGTGGGCCTCGCCGATGCCGACAAGATCTTCTATGCGGCTGCCTCCGGCGTGAACATGCCGATCGTCTATTTGGGCTCCAAGACCGGCCGCGACGGCATTCACGGCGCCTCGATGGCGTCGGCCGAGTTCGACGATAAGTCCGAGGAGAAGCGCCCGACCGTGCAGGTCGGCGATCCCTTCGCCGAGAAGCTGCTGCTCGAGGCCTGCCTCGAGATCATGGAGAAGGGCTGCGTCATCGCGATCCAGGACATGGGCGCGGCGGGCCTGACCTGCTCGGCGGTCGAGATGGGCGCCAAGGGCGACCTCGGCGTCGATCTCGATCTCGATGCGGTGCCGACGCGCGAGACCGGCATGAGCGCCTACGAGATGATGCTCTCGGAGAGCCAGGAGCGCATGCTCATGGTGCTCAAGCCCGAGAAGGAGAAAGAGGCCGAGGCGATCTTCAGGAAGTGGGGGCTCGACTTCGCTGTCGTCGGCTACACCACGCCGAGCAAGCGTTTCGTGGTCAAGCATGGCGGCGACGTCATGGCCGATCTGCCGATCAAGGAGCTCGGCGACGAGGCGCCGGTCTATGACCGCCCGCATGTCCCCTCCGCCGCGCCGCCGATCGTGCACGCCCGCGACGTGCCGGCGCCGATGGGCCTGGGTGCGGCCTTGGAGAAGCTGATCGGCACGCCGGACATGTGCTCTAAGCGCTGGGTCTGGGAGCAGTACGACCACGTCATTCTCGGCAACACCATGCAGCGTCCCGGCGGCGATGCCGCCGTGGTGCGCGTGCAGGACGGGCCGAAGGGCCTGGCGCTCACCGTCGATGTCACGCCGCGCTATTGCGAAGCCGATCCGTTCGAGGGGGGCAAGCAGGCGGTGGCGGAAGCTTGGCGTAACATCACCGCGGTCGGCGGCAAGCCGCTGGCGATTACCGACAACCTCAATTTCGGCAATCCTGAACGGCCCGAGATCATGGGCCAGTTCGTCGGCTGCCTGCAGGGCATCTCGGAAGCCTGCCGTACGCTCGACTTCCCGGTCGTCTCCGGCAACGTCTCGCTCTACAACGAGACCAACGGCCGGGCGATCCTGCCGACGCCCTCGATCGGCGGCGTCGGTCTGCTCGACGATTTCACCAAGTCTGCCTCCCTGGCCTTCAAAGCCGAGGGCGAAGCGATCCTGCTGATCGGCGAGACCCATGGCTGGCTCGGCCAGTCGGTGTACCTGCGCGACATCTGCGGTCGCGAGGAGGGCGCCCCGCCGCCGGTCGATCTTAGCGCCGAAAAGCGCAACGGCGATTGCGTGCGCGGCATGATCCATGCGGGCACAGCGACGGCCGTGCACGACCTCTCCGATGGCGGTCTGCTGGTCGCGCTCGCCGAGATGGCGATGGCGAGCGGCATCGGCGCAAGACTGCTCGCAGCACCGACCGCGCTCGTTCCGCAGGCTTATTGGTTCGGCGAAGACCAGGCGCGCTATCTCGTCACCGTGCCGGAAACGGAGGCCGGCCGCGTGCTCGCCAAGATGCGCGGCTGCGAGGTGCCCTGCGTGCGCATCGGCACCACTGGTGGCGATGCGGTTGCGATCTCAGGTGAAGCGCCGGTGGCGATCGACGTGTTGCGTCAGTCGTTCGAGCGCTGGCTGCCGGAGTATATGGGCGGGAAGGTGGCCTGAGCGGCTTCCGCATACTCAGACCCGGATTACGCTTCACAACACGTGCGACGCGCCCGGAATCTTCCGCAACGCCGCAGTCAGGCCCCAGCTCAGGATCGCCGTGAGCACGAAGCCGATCGCCGCCTTCGCGATCGCAGGCCACGCATAGTCGAACAGAGCGTACTGGATCCACAGCGCGATCGGATAATGCACCAGGAACATGCCGTAGGCATCCGCCTGCATGCGGTCGAGCAGGGTCGGCCCTGGCGCCTTCGAATGCAGGAAGAAGGCGAGAATCGCGAGCAGGATCGAGGCCGAGAACAGCACGAGAAACGTGCCGTAGAACACATGATACCAGTGCGGCAGCGGATCCGGATTCCCGAGGATCTCACGCTTGATATAGATCATGCCCCACATCAGGCAGTAGGGGATCAGCGTGACGACCACCCACAGCCAGCGGGTTTTCGGCAACTGGCCCTCGGCGCTGAGCACACCGCGGTCGAAGTTCGCCGCACCGACGCTGACCCCTATGAAGAAATACGCGAAATAGAGCAGGATGCGGCTCGCCTGCACCGAGAACGGCCCGAACTCGAACCACTTGTTGGCCCCGAAATAGACCAGCGCCGGCACGTAGACGATGACACTGATGGCCGCGAGCAGCAGCCAGAATAGGGCCGGTTGCTCGAAACCGCGCACCGAGATGCGGTTGACCGGATCGACCAGATGCGCCGAGACCCGGTAGAGCAGGCTCGCCGTCAGGTCGAACGCCAGCAGCACCCAGACGAACCAGATCGGGCCGCTCGGCCACGGGCCCGCCGTCACCGTCTTCCACCAGAACGAAGCGAAGGTCAGCTCCGGCTCCTGCCGCAGCGCGATCGCGTAATAAGCGAGCGGAATGACGGTGAAGGCCGCGATCACGAACGGCAGCCCGAGGCGCAACAGGCGGTCGCGGAGAAAGACTGACGGCGCCTTGCGCGCGATGCCCGGCCAGGTGAACAGTCCCGACAGGAAGAAGAACATCGCCATGAAGAAGCTGTCGGTGGCGAGCACGATCACGTCGAAGCCGGCCCAGGAGGCCGGATCGGTGTGACCGAAATGCGTGTAGGGGATCACCGCGTGATGCAGCAGCACGACCAGCGTCAGGAAGGTGCGGGCGCGATCGAGCGACAAATTGCGCGCCTTGCTCTTGGGCGCAGCATGCGCCTCCGCGCCGATCGTCGCTGAATGTGACATCGTGATCATCGTTGCCCCGCGCTCCCGCTCCCGGTGCGGACTGTGCCGCCGGGAACCAGATTCATCAAGGGCCCTTTGGGTCACCTAGGAACCAGTTCCGCGCAGCGAAGTTAGCGTTCGCGAAAAAGGTGTGAGGGCCGCGAGGGGGCGGCACCAATTCGGAGGCGGCGATGACGATCCTGAAGTGGGCGCTGATTTTCTTACTTGTCTCGATCGTGGCCGGTGTGCTCGGCTTCACCGGCATTTCGGCCGCCTCCGCCGATATCGCCCGCTTCCTGTTCTACGTCTTCGTCGTGATCTTCCTGGTGCTGCTAATATTGGGGCTCACGATCTTCAGGGCGTAGCCCTGCGGCATCCATGCTTACACTCGTCATGGCCGGCGACGAGCCCGGCCGTGACGGCGGCGTCTAGCCAGGGCTAGCCCACTTCCTCGATCTTCACCTTGTCCGGATAGAAGGCGAGATGGCCGGAAATCTCCGTCATCGCGGGGAAGGGCGTCTCGTAGGTCCAGATCGCATTGTCCAGCGTCTTGCCATCGGCCTTGATGCTGTAATAGCTCGCGTCGCCCTTGTACGGGCAGTGGGTGACGCGGTCGGTGCGCTCGAGCAGCGCCATATTGGTGTCCTCCCGCGGTACATACTGTACCGCCGGATATTTGGCCTCCTTTAGGGTCAGCGCCTTGCTGGTCTCGGCAATCACGATGTCGCCGGCCGACACGCGGACGCGCCGGGGATTTTGGGTGATGGTGATGGGGTGGTCGGGCCCTGGAAGCTTCATGATGTCACGCCTTTTCGATCAACCTGCCGCGCGCGGCACTTTATCGTGCCTTCCTGTTGCGATCAGGGATATAGTGCCGGACGGCGTGACGGTGAAGGCCGTTCACGCTAAGTTTGGCCGAGCCGGTGAGGGGACCCCGGCAAGCGATTCGAGACCAGAAGGAGCAAGACCCGAAATGCCCATGGACGCCCACGATATCGAGGCGATGATCAAGGCAGCGATCCCCGATGCCGAGGTGACCATCCGAGACCTCGCCGGCGACGGCGATCACTATGCCGCGACCGTGATCTCTGAATCCTTCCGCGGCAAGTCCCGCGTCCAGCAGCACCAGATCGTGTATCAGTCCCTGCGCGGGCAGATGGGCGGCGTCCTGCACGCCCTGGCGCTGCAAACCGGGGTACCTGGCGGACCCGGGGCGCCGGGCACCTGATCTGAACGGCACCTGATCTCGGCGCGACGGGGGACGATGATGGCTGCGGACAACCCGCGCGGCGCAATGTTTCGCGTCATCGGTCCGAACCAGCACGGCCGCGTCACCAATGCCGAGCTGTTCTTCGACCTCGTCTTCGTCTTTGCCGTCACGCAAATCTCCCACACGCTGCTGCACCATTTCACGCCGCTCGGCGCGGTCCATGTCGCGGTGCTGTTTCTGGCGGTGTGGTGGGTGTGGGTCTACACCGCCTGGGTCACCAACTGGCTCAATCCCGAGCTGACGCCGGTCCGCATCCTGCTGTTTGCGATGATGCTGGGCGGCCTCGTGCTGTCGACGACCATCCCAACCGCCTTCGAGGGCCGGGGCCTGTGGTTTGCGATTGCCTATGCGGCCATGCAGGTCGGACGCACGGCGTTCTGGCTGTTCGCGACCCCCCATCATCGCACCGCGGTGCGGCACAACGCCATTCGCATCCTGACCTGGCTGTCGCTCTCCGCTGTGTTGTGGATCGCAGGCGGCTTGTCCGAGGGAGACACCCGGCTATGGCTGTGGATCGCAGCAGTGACCTGGGAGTACATCTCGCCGGCCGCACGCTTCTGGGTCCCGAAGCTGGGCTTCTCGTCGGTCGAGGCCTGGGCCGTCGAAGGCGCGCACATGGCCGAGCGCTGCTCTTTGTTCGTCATCATCGCGCTTGGCGAAGCCGTCGTCGTCAACGGCGCCACTTTTGCTGAGCTGACCTGGACCGCGGGCAACATCCTCGCCTTCGTCTCGGCCCTGGTCGGCGCCATCGCGATGTGGTGGGTCTATTTCCACAAGGGCGCGGAGGCCGGCTCCGAGCGCATCTCCAAGTCCACCGAATCCGGGCGGCTGGCGCGGCTCGCCTACACTTATCTGCACATGCCGATCGTCGCCGGCATCATCCTGACCGCGGTCTCGGACGAACTGGTGCTGAAGCATCCCACCGGTCATTCCGACCTGCGGATCATCCTGAGCACGATCGGCGGGCCGCTGGTATTCCTGGTCGGCACCATCCTGTTCAAGCACGCCATTCGCGGCTTCCTTCAGCTCTCCCACGGCATCGGCATCATCCTGCTGCTGGTGCTGTGGTGGTTCGCCGCCGACCTCTCGCCGCTCTGGCTGTCGGTCGCGACGTCCGTGATCATGATTGTCGTTGCGGTGTGGGAATCGGTGTCGCTCGGGTCGGCAACCGAGGCCTAAGCGGGGAGGCCTAGTCGGCGACCTCCAGCGCGTGCACCGAGAACATCTTGGCCGCATCGGTCCAGCTTTCGCGCACGCGCCAGCCTGCGTCTTGCGCCAACGCAGCAAAGCGCTCGAGGCTGTATTTGTAGCTGTTCTCGGTGTGGATGCTCTCACCGGCGCGGAACGAGAAGCTGGTGCCGAGCAGGCGCACGATCTGGCTCTTCTTGCTGATCAGGTGCATCTCGATCCGATGACGCTCGCGATTGTAGATCGCGCGATGGGTGAACGCGGAGAGATCGAAATTGCCGCCGAGTTCGCGGTTGATGCGGACCAGCACATTGAGGTTGAAGCGCGCAGTGACGCCGGCGGCATCGTTATAGGCATCAAAGAGCACCCGCTCGTCCTTCTCGAGATCGGCGCCGATGATCATCTGCGCGCCGCGGCCGAGGATCTTGCGTGCGCTCTTCAGGAAGCCCTCGGCTTCCTGCGGCTCGAAATTGCCGATGGTCGAGCCAGGGAAGAAGCCGACCTTGGGCATGGACGCGACCGCCCTGGGCAGCTCGAACGGCGTGGTGAAGTCGGCCGCCACCGGGTGGATGCCGAGCGCGGGAAAATCCCGCTTCAAGCCGTTTGCCTGCGCCTTCAGGAAATCGCCGGAGATGTCGACGGGCACATAGGCTGCAAACTTGCAGTGGTTCAACAGCAGCCGGACCTTCGTGGTCGCGCCGGCGCCGAACTCGACCAGGGCCGCATGCTCTGGGATGATCTTCGCGATCTCGCTGCCGCGCTCTTTCAGGATCGATAGCTCGGTGCGCGTCGGATAATATTCCGGCAGGCGCGTGATCGCCTCGAACAATTCCGATCCGGTCGCATCGTAGAAATATTTCGGCGACAGCTTTTTCGGCTGCTGCGAGAGATTCTCGATCGCCTCGCGGGCGAAGGCAGTCGTCTGCTCGTCGGGGAGATGGGCTTCGGCCAAAGCGCTGGCGTGCACATTCATGATACTCTCCTGAACGCGCTGTCCGGCGCGCATTTGTCGTCGGAAGTTTTTTTACTCGTAGTCGGCAAGCCGCAGCCCCGTGAACTGCCAGCGGTGGTGCGGATAGAAGAAGTTGCGATAGGTGATACGGCTGTGGCCTTCGGGAGTTGCAAGCGAGGAGCCGCGCAGCACCAACTGGTTGACCATGAATTTGCCGTTGTATTCGCCGAGCGCGCCTTCGACGGCGCGGTAGCCGGGGTAGGGCGCGTATGAAGAGCGGGTCCATTGCCAGACAATGCCGAAAGCATCGTTGAGCTGGCCCGTGCGGGCCGCGACCTCCCATTCTATCTCGGTCGGCAGGTGCTTTCCGGCCCAGCGCGCGAACGCATCCGCCTCGTAATAGCTGACGTGGCAGACCGGCGCGTTCGGATCGATCGGCTTGAGGCCGGCCAGCGTCATCACGTGCCAGGCGCCATCGACCTCGCGCCAATGGCCCGGAGCGTCCCAGCCCTCATTGCTCACGGTGGCAAAACCGTCCATCAGCCACAGCGTTGCGGTCCGGTAGCCGCCGTCGCGCATGAAGGCGAGCCATTCGCCGTTGGTGACGAGATGGCGGGCGATCTTGACCGGGCCGACGAGGGCGCGATGCGGCGGCTTCTCATTGTCGAAATGGAAGCTGTCGTCGACGTGGCCGACGGTGTGGATGCCCTCGTTCAGCGTCAGCCAGTCCTCGCCGCCCCGGGTCGCGGCCGGGAAACGCCAGTTCGGATCGTAGACCGGCGAGACCGGGTTTTGCGCGAAGGCGTGCAGGATGTCGGTGAACATCAATTCCTGATGCTGCTGCTCGTGATTGAGCCCGACCTCGACCAGCGGTGCGATCTCGCGCAGCTTGTCCCAGCCGGCCTCGCGGAAGAATTTGACGACGGCTGCATCGACATAGCTGCGATAGGCGCCGACCTGGTCGGCGTTGGGACGCGTGATGTCGCCGCGGCGATGCCGGGCATGACGCGCGCCGGCGCTGACGTAATAGGAATTGAACAGGAACGCGAAATCGGGGTGGAAGGGCCGGTAATTAGGACAGTGCTCGCCGAGCAGGAATTGCTCCCAAAACCAGGTGGTATGCGCCCGGTGCCATTTCGTCGGGCTCGCATCGGGCATGGACTGGATCTGCTGGTCCTCCGGCGACAGCGGGGCGGCACGGCGCTCGGTCTCGTCGCGTACGGTCAGAAACGCGTCTTGAAGCCGCTGGGCGAACTTGCCCGGGTCGGAGGACAGCGACGAAAGCTGAGGGGCGGCCGTAGCGGAGGCTGGTTTCGTCACGGTTTTCTCCAGACAGGACAAGAGAACGTTGTTCGCGTTTCCCGGTTCCATGACCAGGGTTCGTCCTAGATAGGGGCTCCGTTACGGTATGAAAGTCCTCGCCAGCGATGATATTGTTGTCATCAGCCTATGCACCGGGGGCGGTTCAGACCGGCCGCCGCCGACCGTTCGCCGCCATTTTGCTTTGGATGCACAACGGTTTGGGCTACATATATGACAGATATCGGGTTAGATCGGCTGAGCCGGCCCGACGTGAAAGAAGGGCTCCGCCCCAGAAGGACACGGATATGAGCATCGAGGAATTCATCGCCAACGAAGTGAAGTCGAACGACGTGGTTCTGTTCATGAAGGGCACGCCGCAATTTCCGCAATGCGGGTTCTCCGGCCAGGTCGTCCAAATCCTCGACCACATCGGCGTCGGCTATAAAGGCCTCAACGTCCTCGAATCCGCCGAGCTGCGCAACGCCATCAAGGAATACTCGAACTGGCCGACCATCCCGCAGCTCTATGTGAAGGGCGAGTTCGTCGGCGGCTGCGATATCGTCCGCGAGATGTTTCAGGCCGGCGAATTGCAGCAGCTCCTCTCTGAGAAGGGCGTCGTCGTCGCGGCTTGATGCATGGCCCAGCTGACGCGCCGGATCGGCGGCGCCGAGCTCGAGGTCATCGTTGCCGACATCACCACGCTCGGCGTTGACGCCATCGTCAACGCCGCAAATTCGTCTCTCCTTGGTGGAGGCGGCGTCGACGGGGCGATCCACGACGCTTCCGGTCCCGAGCTTCTCGCCGAGTGCCGGACGCTCGGAGGATGCCCGACCGGCGATGCCAAGATCACCAAGGGCTATCTTCTGCCTGCGCGGCATGTGATCCATGCGGTCGGCCCCGTCTGGCACGGCGGCGGCCGCGGCGAGGCGGAGGCGCTGCGCTCGTGCTATCGGCGCGCGCTCGAGCTCTGTCAGGCCAACGGGCTGACTTCGCTGGCCTTCTCCGCGATCTCCACCGGCGTGTATCGTTTCCCGGCCGACCAGGCCGCGACGATTGCAGTTCATACGACCATCGACACGCTGCCGGCCACGCCCTCGGTCACCCGCGTCATATTCTGTTGTTTCTCGGAGATAAGCGCCGCTCTTCACACGGCCGTTCTGGCGCGATACGGCAGCCCTTGTGCCTGACAACGCGGTCGGTACACTCCGCGGGCCATGTTCCGGGGAGGGGATATGATTTCACAATCAGGATTGCGTGCGCTGGTCTGCGGCGCGCTGATGTCGCTTGGCCCCGTGTCGCTGGCGCGGGCGGAGGGCACCTACGAGATTCCAGCCGGCGCGCATCTCAACCAGGACAAGCTCGCGAGGATCAGCGAGTTCTTCAAGAACGAAGTCGCTACCGGCAAGATCGCCGGCGCAACCGTGCTGATCAAGCAGCACGGTAAGGCGGTCTTTCACGAAGCGTTCGGCGTTCAGGACGTGGTCAGCAAGGCGCCGATCACCGATAAGACGATCTTCCGCCTGTTCTCGATGACCAAAGCGATTACCTCAGTGGTCGCGATGCAATTGGTCGAGGAGGGCAAGATCAAGCTCGACGATCCCGTCGCGAAATACATCCCGTCCTTCGCCAATGTGAAGGTCGGCGTCGAGAAGAAGGCCGAGGACGGCAGCAGGTCGCTCGAACTGGTGCCGCCCAACCGGCCGATGACGGTGCTCGACCTGATGCGCCACACCTCGGGCATCACCTATGGCTTCTATGGCGACAGCCTGGTGCGCAAAGCCTATCGCGAGGCGAACATCTATGCCGGCGATTTCGATCTTGCCGAGTTCGCCGAGCGGATCGCAAAACTGCCACTGCACAACCAGCCGGGTGCGCTCTGGCAATATGGCCATTCCACCGACGTGCTGGCGCGCGTGATGGAGATCGCGG
The DNA here is from genome assembly GCF_023073535.1 of Bradyrhizobium sp. 179. Lineage (NCBI taxonomy): Bacteria > Pseudomonadati > Pseudomonadota > Alphaproteobacteria > Hyphomicrobiales > Nitrobacteraceae > Bradyrhizobium > Bradyrhizobium sp. 179. The sequence continues at coordinate 65,130 of NZ_JADPJR010000028.1, forward strand.
CCGGCAAGCCGCTGATCGATATCATGCGGGAAAAGCTGCTCGATCCGCTCGGCATGGTCGATACCGGGTTCTTCGTCACCGACCCGGAGAAGCAGAAGCTGCTAGCGCAGCCGGTGCCGAACGACGGCGATTTCCGGGTCGGCCGTATCAACGATCCAACAGTCGTCAAGAAGATCCAATTCGCCAGCGGCGGCATGGTCACGACCATGGCCGACTATGAGCGCTTTGCGCAGATGCTACTCAACGGCGGCAGCCTCCATGGCAAGACCATTCTCAAACCCGAGACTTTCAAGCTGATGGTGACCGATCAGGTCGGACCAGGCTCCGGCGTCGAGCGCGACTACTTCTACTTTCCCGGTGACGGGTTTGGCTTCGGCCTCGGTCTTGCCGTCCGCACTGATCCCGGCAATGCCAAGCCGCCGCCGCCGGGCAATCTCGGCGAATTGAAGTGGGACGGCGCCTCCGGCTGCTATTTCGTGATCGACCCCAAGCAGGACATGTTCTTCGTCCTCCTGGAACAAACCCCGACCGAGCGCCAGCGCGTGCAACGGACATTGAAGCAGTTGGTCTATGAAGCCATGGAGAAGTGAAGTGCGCGGGCGCCGCGCGCTGATCGCGGGGCTCGTTGTTCTGGTCGGTGCCTGCGGTGCGAAGGCCGGCTCTGAGGGACGGGCCGCGCGCAGCTTCTCGCGCGAAGGGTTGGCGAAGGTTTCCGACTACATCCGAAACGAGATCGCCACCGGCAAGATCCCCGGCGCCATCCTGCTCCTTCAGCAGCACGGCAAGCCGGTCTATTACGAAAATTTCGGCGTCCGCGACGTCGCGACCGAGATCTCGATGAGCGCGGATACGATCTTCCGGCTCTATTCGATGTCGAAGCCGATCACCTCTGTCATGGCGATGATGCTGGTCGAGGAGGGCAAGCTTTCGCTCGACGATCCCGTCTCGAAATACATTCCGGCCTTTGCCAAGATGAAGGTCGGCGTCGAGAAGAAGGCCGAGGACGGCAAGGTCGCGCTGGCGTTGGAAGCGCAGAATCGTCCCGTCACGATCAAGGACCTGCTTCGCCACACGTCGGGTCTGCCCTATGGCTATTATGGTGGCGGCATGGTGCGGGAGCTCTATGCCGAGGCCAATCTGTTCCAAAGCAATCTCAGCAATGCCGACTTCGTCGCGAAGATCACCACGCTGCCGCTGGTCGAGCAGCCGGGCACCGCGTGGGATTACGGCTTTTCCACCGACGTGCTCGGCCGCGTCATCGAGGTGGTCGCGGGAAAGACCCTGCTTCAGTTTGAGAAAGAGCGGCTGCTCGATCCGCTTGGCATGACCGAGACCGCGTTCTTCGTCGCCGATCCCGCCAAATTCCCGCGCATTGCCGAGCCGATGCCGGAGGATCGCAACATCGACCCGACCACGCCGGTTCGCGACATCAGGCGGCCGTCGAAGTGGGAATCGGGCGGCGGCGGCATGGTCGGCACGGTCGGCGACTACGCCCGTTTCGCGCAGATGCTGCTCAGTGGCGGCACATATGAGGGACGGCGTTATCTCAAGCCCGAGACGATCGCGCTGATGGCATCCGATCACATTGGACCTGAGACGAAGATCGCGCGCGACCAGAACTATTACCCGGGCGCCACAAGCGGATTCGGCCTCGGCTTCGCCGTACGTACCGCAGTGCCGTCGGGTACTTCCTGGCCGCTTGGCGAATATCGCTGGGACGGCGTCGGCGGCACATTCTTCTTCATCGATCCCAAAGACGATCTGTTCGGGATCTTCATGGTGCAGACCCCCTCGCAGCGCGGCCGGATCCAGCTGGCGCTGAAGACGCTGATCTATCAAGCAATGGGGCGATGATCGCGAGCGTTGGTTGGTCGGCCCGTTACTCCATCTACGCGACTTTACGCCCCGCGCACGATCTCGCGCACGTGTCCGATCGTCTCCTCGATCTGGTGCGCATTGACATCGAGATGGGTGCAGGCGCGGATGCGGCCGTCCATCATCGCAAGCGTCACGCCGCGCTGGCGCAACGCTGCGACCATCTTGTCGCCGGGAATGCCGGCGCCGTCGGGCTTGAAGAACACCAGATTGGTCTCGGGCTCCTGCACCTCGATGCCTGCGATCTGCGACAGCCCGCGGGCGAGCGCGCGTGCATTGGCGTGATCGTCGGCAAGACGCTCGACGTGATGGTCGAGCGCGTAGATGCAGGCGGCCGCGCAGATGCCGGCCTGCCGCATCGAGCCGCCGAGGCGCTGCTTCCATTGCCACACCGCGTCGATGAAGACGCGTGAGCCTGCAAGCACGCCGCCAATCGGCGCGCCGAGGCCCTTGGAAAAGTCGATCCAGGCCGAATCCCATCCCACGGTCATGTCACGCGGCGAGATTCCGCTCGCCACGGTGGCGTTGAGCAGGCGCGCGCCGTCCATGTGCGTGATGAGGCCGTGCTGCTTGGCGATCGCGACGATCTCGTCGAGCGCCGCCTTCTTCCAGATCGTGCCGCCGCCGATATTGGCGGTCTGCTCGACGCTGACGACGGTCTGCGGCGGCTGATAGCGCGTGCGTGGATGCAGCGCCTGACGGAGAGTCTCCGGCGTGAACTGGCCGTTGGCGCCCTTGAGCTGCCTCACCTGAAAGCCGCCGATCGCGGCATGCGCGCCCCCTTCGCGGGCGATGATGTGCGCGGTCTCGTGCGCAAGGATCTCGTCGCCGGGACGGCAATGCACAAGCGTCGCGGTGACGTTGCACATCGTGCCCGAGGGCATGTAGACCGCCGCTTCCTTGCCGAGCAGATCCGCCACGCGCTCGCACAGCGCGTTCACCGTCGGATCGTCGCCGACCTGCTCGTCGCCGACCTCCGCCCGTGCCATCGCCTCGCGCATCGCAGCCGTCGGCTTGGTCTGGGTGTCCGAGAGCAGATTGATGTGCACCGGGGGTGCCTTCGGGTCGATGGGGGGAGGGGTGTAGAGCATCAACTTGCTCCCTGAGGGATTGGCATTCACTCGCGGTCAGCGAGTTCTAGGTGGACGCCGGCGGCGTGACGAAACCGCATAATAGCGATTTCTGTCTCGGTCACACGATAATCGATCAGATGAGGATAAGCGTTGAGCGGCAAGCGACGGACGTATGCACGCGTGGTCTGCCGTCCTGCATAAGGATGCGGATAGGCTGAGACATCGGAGTGGCTGCCTGAACGAAAAAGGCCCCGGAAACCGGGGCCTTTGAACTTCGATCTGCCGAAACGATTAGCGCGAATAGAATTCGACGACCAGATGCGGCTCCATCTGCACCGGGAACGGCACGTCGGAAAGGTTGGGGATGCGCGTGTATTTCGCGGTCATCTTGCCATGGTCGACTTCGAGATAGTCGGGCACGTCACGCTCGGGGAGTTGGCTGGCTTCAAGCACATGGGCGAGCTGCTTGGAGGCTTCCTTGACTTCAACGACGTCGCCGACCTTGAGCTGGTAGCTCGAGATGTTGACCTTGCGGCCGTTCACCTTGATGTGGCCGTGGTTGATGAACTGGCGCGCGGCGAAGATCGTGGAGACGAACTTGGCGCGGTACACGACCGCGTCGAGACGGCGCTCCAAGAGGCCGATCAGGTTCTCGCCGGTGTCACCCTTGAGGCGGCTGGCTTCCACGTAGATGCCGTGGAACTGGCGCTCGCTGATGTTGGCGTAGTAGCCCTTCAGCTTCTGCTTGGCGCGCAGCTGCACGCCGAAGTCGGAGAGCTTGCCCTTGCGACGCTGGCCGTGCTGGCCAGGGCCGTATTCGCGGCGGTTCACGGGGCTCTTCGGGCGGCCCCAGATGTTCTGGCCCATACGGCGATCGATCTTGTACTTCGCCTCACTGCGCTTAGTCATCGCGTCCTCTTCAGGTACATGGTTTGAGGAAACGCGCCCTCCTGTGTGACGGGGAGATCCCGGCACCGACAGGTCCGATCCCCAAAGCGGGGGGATAGGACCACGGGTCGCGAAACGCTTCGCGGGCCGAAATCGGCCCGCGAGCAGGCGGCTTTTAGGGGAGTTTGGGGCTCGCTGTCAATGCGAATGGACCCGGAATCAGGTACCCACCGCCCGGACCGGCTTTGGCCCGGCCACACGCAATTCGCTAGCGATTTCAGTGTTCAGGACCTGTTCCAGCCGGGTCAGGACCCGAGCGATCGGGGCGGCATCCGTCACCCGATGGTCCCAGCGGATCACGACATGGATGGTCTGGTCGGCCTCGACCACCCCATAGCTGACGATGAAGGGTCCCGGTGTGATGGGGTGGAGCTCGCCGCCGCCATAGGCGGCCACCGAGCTCACCGCGAAGCTGCCGAACCAGTTGCCGCGCTGCCGGCCGAAATTCAGCCCCACCGCCCAGGACAGGCGTCGCAGCGGCAACGGGAGGCGGGTCGCCCGCATGATCTTGCGGTACATGGGAACCTCCTCAACCGGTGCCGTCTTGGCACGCCTGATCTCGGCATCGACCGCCGCCAGCGTCATGGCCTCGGGGGCCACAATCCGCTGCGGCATCACGCATTCCTCGCCATCTTCGACGCGGGCGACCGCCACCAGTGCCACGCTCCTGGGCAGTTCATAGAGGGCTGGCCGGGGCCATTTGGCGTAGACCGTGCGGAGGATCGGCTCCTCCCTTGCGACCAGAGCGAAAGCCTTCACGAACATCGCTGCCCAGCCGGCGGGCGCCGTTGCGCCCGCGCGAGCTTCCAGCAGAGGGCGGACATTGAGCGAACGGGATAGCGAGACGAAGGGCACACCCATCGAAGCATGCATAAGGTCGCAGATCAGACGGCGCCGCAGGGAGATGGTCTTGGGCGTCCCGCGCATTGGTCTCCGGGTCCTGGGGATCAAGGATTAAAATATGTGCAGCGAGCGGTCGTCCGCTCGCCGCGTGCTCTAGCACGAACCAACGGATTTGGACCCAGTCGGTTCGCCGCATCAGGGGGCCGGCGACGCCAGCGGCTTGGTCTTGTCGACGACGTAAATTCCAAGCACTTTCAATGATTTGTCACCATGAGTCTTGGCGTCGTGCACGGCACCCGCCGGGATCTGGCAGGAATCGCCGGCTTTCAGGCGCTTGTCCGGCTGGCCCTCGATGAGGAGGTCGAGCTCGCCCTCCAGGACATAACCCGTCTCGATCCCCGGATGGGTATGCCGGCCGGCGGCGCCGCCGGCCGGCACTTCGGCGATGGCGGTCACGGTCGTGTAGCCCTCCGGAAAGTCGATCTTCTGGAGCGGGGTGCGCTTGATGCCGGATTGCTGGGCGGAGGCCGCGACGGCGATGCCAGTGAAGCGAGCGCAAGCAAAGTCTTTCTGAGCATGGTTTTTCCTCCCCTGGAGCCGACGACCCTAGCAGCGCCGCGGTGCCCAGCAAGGCCGTATCGGCGATTTAGCGCCTGACCCCGTCGAACGCCGCCATGATGCCCCGCTGGAACAGCGACCAGTCGAAGCCGAGCGCGATCGCGCGGTAGCCACGGTCAATCAGAGCGTTGGCCTGGTCGGCGGTGCGGGCCACGCCGCCGATCGGCACGCCGCTTCTGAGGATGCCGGCTTCCGCACGGGCGACCAGCTCGAGCAGCTCCGGATCGTCCATCTGACCGCGCTTGTTGATGGAGGTGGCGAGATCGCCGGGACCGATGACCGCGACGTCGACGCCCGGCGTCGCCATGATCTCGTCGATGCGGTTGACGGCATCGACATGCTCGATGGTGATCATGCAGATCATCTCGTCGTCGGCTGTAGCCATATAGTCCGGCATCGACTGTCCCCAGCGGAATGGCGCGTGGAAGGGACCCCAGAGTCGATCGCCGCGCGGCGGGTAGCGCACGCTGCGCACCGCTTTCTCGGCATCATCGCGGTTGGTGATCATCGGGAAGTTGATGCCGAAGGCACCGATGTCCATCGGTGCTTTCGCAAGCCATGGCTCGTTCGCGGCAATCCGAACCAGCGGCGTGCACGGCGTGCCTGTGGTCGCGGCGATCATCGCATGTGCTTCGGTCAATCCAATCGGGCCATGTTCGAGATCGACGATGATCCAGTCGAGCGAGCGCGCCATGATCTGCACCATCTGCACACTCGGGATCGTCGCGATCGCGCCAAAGGCGGGTCGCCCCTCGCGCCAGAGCTGGCGAAGACGGTTGAGTGGTGTGGACGGGACCGACATGGAAAGGCCTGCGGCAAGGTGACGACGGCAAAGCCTAGCAGCGCGCCGTTGCTGCGCAAAGTCAGGCCAGGGCGCGGCCGCCGAAGAACGGCGTCAGCATCGCCGAAAGGCTATGCACGCGGTTCGAAGTAAAGATCATCTCGGCGCCGGACTGCGCGATGCCGACGATCCGCGGGCCAAGCAGATCCGAGACGCGGCGCGCGATCGCGGGCGCCGGGTCGATCCAGTCGACCGGCCACGGCGCCAGCCGCTTGAGTCGGTCGAGCAGCAGCGGATAATGCGTGCATGCGAGCACCACCGTGTCGGTGCGCGATGTCGCATCCCCGGCGTCGCCGACGAAGCAAGGAGCGAGTTCGGCAAGGATGGCCTCGTCGCTGATCGGAACGCCGCTCAGCTCGGCTTCAGCCAGCGAGGCAAGCTCGGGCGAGCCGACCAGCGTCACCTCGCAGCCCTGCGCGAACTCGCGGATCAAAGCTTTCGTATATTCGCGCTTCACCGTCCCCTTGGTGCCGAGCACCGAGACGCGGCGGGTCTTCGACTGCGCGCAGGCCGGCTTGATGGCCGGCACCGTGCCGACGAAGGGCAGGGAGTAAGCGGCGCGCAAGTGAGACAGCACCAGGGTGGATGCCGTGTTGCAGGCGATAACGACGAGGTCGGGATCATGCGTGCCGATCAATTCCCCCATCAATGGCACCACGCGGGCGATGATCTCGTCCTCGCCATGGTGGCCATAGGGGAAGAAGGCGTCGTCGGCGACATAGACGTAATGCGCGTCCGGGCGTGCGGCGACGACCTCACGGAGCACCGTGAGTCCGCCAAGGCCGGAATCGAACACCAGAATCGTCGGAGAATTGGTCACGTCATTATCCTAAGGCGCCATGGTTACCAATCTGTTTTTAGGGCGGTTTTGCGGCGGGGCCGCTTGGGGCGGATCTGGATCGATGAATGCGCCGCGGAGGGCACACATCCGCAAAATTCCGGGGGCACCGCTGAAGCGCTGCGCTGCGTCCGGCGCAGGAGGAAATGTGGCACGCTCAACGACGGAGTAGATGTGTCACTGCCATTCGTATCGGCGGGGACGGCGCAGCGATCACGCAATCCTGTTCGTCGTTGCCGCCCGCTCGGCCGCGAGCTGGCTCTGCAGACGCTCGATGTTTTGCAAGAGGCGTTGGCTGGTCAGCACCAGGAAGTAATAGCCGAACTGCGGATCCTGGAAATAAATCTCGAGCAGCCGGTCATAGGTGATCGTCAGCACGTGTCCGTCTTCGATGCATTCGACCGTTCCGGTGCGCCGGTTGTCCGGCGTGAGGAAGCCCAGTTCACCCATCAGAGCTCCGGGCAAAATTTCGACGTTGATCTCCTTGACCAGAAACTTGCCGGTGACCGTGAGGAACATTTCGTTAGCGGGGTCGCGCAGCTTGAAGAGGATGTCGCCGCGGCGGTATTTGCGTTCGGTCATGAACGGCTTGAGCCATTCGATCGACATGTCGCCTTCGGCGGCATGGCGCGCCTTCTTGACCAGCTTGAGCATCTGCCGCAGGCGCAGGGCGTTGATCGGAAGCAACAGAAGATACAGCAGGAACGTCGCGACGTTGGCGGAGAGCGCGCCGAAAACGGCGAACAACGCGCAGCCGACCATGTTCGCGACGCGCAGCGGCACCATCGTCCGCATCAAGAGGGTGGCGACGAAGAAGCCGGCGCCGACCGCGGCAAACAGATTGGCCAGCGTGATGTTCTGGACAAAGATCTCCAGCAGCCGATTGAAGATGGCGTCGTAGGTGACGTTGTTTGGATCGAGGCCCATCTGGACCAGGATCTTCGCGATCCTGAGATTGTCCGTTGCCGCATCGAGAATGCGGTCGAGGATCGACGAAACGTCTGCGCTGCCGGACGGCATGATACTAACCCCGCGTAAGGCCTTCAGTCCTGGTCGGTATGCTCGACACGTGTAGCCCAAATCGAATGACGGCCGGCTGAAATGAAGCCTTTGGCCGTCACGCCGCAAGAGGCAAATTTTAGCTTGATCGGGCGTTTCGGCAATTGCTCGTTGGTTTGCGCGTCTGGCCGATGATTCGAGGCCTGGGGCGGGCTTTGGTGCTGGGGATGGACCCGCGCGCCGCAACAAGGCGGGGCCGCCCGATCTCCGCCTCAGGGCCTGGCGGCGGGCTGCACGACCTGCTGCTCGACGAGGCCAAGGCGTCCGGGCAGCGAGCCCGCGCGCAACAGCATGGCGATGCTGTTGGCCTCTTCGAGGCTGAAGTTGCCGGAGATCTGGCCGGAGCCGCCGGTGATGGGCTCGCGGATCACGGGGGCGGAGAGCACCCTGTCTTCGAGCACGATGGCGAAGGGCTTGCCGACGTTCTCTGCGGTGAGGTGGGCGAAACGCCGCGTGCCGCGGCCGTTGAAACGGAACGAGGCGATCGGCTCTTTCGTGCTGCTCGCAAATCCCGGTCCCGCATAGCTGATGTCGTCGCCGTCGAGCACGCTGGCCTTCACCAGATAGGGGAGCTTGTCCTTGAAGCCGAGCAGGACTTCCGTGCCAGCGGGCGGCGTGCCGGATTGCGCCTGCTCCGACATCGAGAGATCGATCAGGCGGAAGCTGACCCGCACCTTCTTGGCGAAGATCGCGGTGATGCGCTCGGGCTCCATCGTGCCCGGCAGGAAGATGCGGATGCGGTCTGTTCCCTCAGCCTGGACGCTGGCGAGCGTGATGCCGGCGTCCTTGAGGCGCTGCTCAATCATGGCGATGGAATCTTCGACGAGGTCGTGCAGCCGTGCGGCAGATGCGGCGTCGGTCGGCGCGAGCCTGATCAGTCCGTCTCCGGCATCGGTCACGGTGAGCGCTTGCGTGGCCAGCCCCTCCGCCGCCGATGCGAGCTTGCGCATGAGCTGTTCGCGGCCCTTCGCGTCCGGGATTTTCACCTCGACGCCGCCGTCACGGATCGCAAGGCCGGAGAAGGCGATCCGGCCCTCGCGCAGGATCTTGTAAACGTCGTCGCGCAGATCCGTGACGACCGCCTCGCGCAGAGCGTCGGTGTCCACCTTGTAAATGATGCGGGATCCGCCCAGCTTCTCCATCGTGTCGGCGACGAAAGCCGCGACCTTGGCGCGCATCTTGTCGAATTGAGTGTCGGCGAACGCCGCGCGAGGCAGCACGATCGCCGATGCCATCGCGAGCACGACGAGCAGCCTTGTGATGCGGTTCCGCAGATGCGCAGGCATAATGTTCTCGCGTGTTGCGGTCGGGGCAATTCTTGGTCCCGCAATCGGTCGAGGAGGTTCATCGCAGCTCGCTTTCAAATACTTGATGACGTAACCAGGTTACGAAGTTGCGTAACCGGGATACGCGTGATAGATCTTGTTCAAAGGAGCAAGGCCGACGTGGTTCCCGCGAACAAGCGTGTTAGGAAATACCGAAGCGAAGGCGGCGCCGCAGATCTGGTGCGTGTCGAGGTCCTGATTCCGCCGACTGCTCGCAACGAGCTTCTGGTGATGGCCTCGCGCATGCGGGCGGAATATCGCCTGACCAAAGAGCTCCAATCACTCCTCGACAATGCGCTTCGTCTGTATGGACCGCGCATACTCGACAATGTCGATCTCGATCGGCTTCCCGATCTCCGGTCACGTGCCGCGGTCGCTGCCCGCGCAATGATCGATCGCGGCGACGCAAGGGCGTTTGCGATGGGCAGGAAGATGCTGGATCGGGTCAACGCGTGCGAGGACTAAGATGGCTCTAAGCAAGCTACAGAGCGACATCCTGCGGCTTCTTGCCAAGAACCGCTCGGAGAGCAGCTATCTTGCCGGCGGTTTGATGCTCAACAAGGATTGGCAGAGACGATCCGACGACATCGACATTTTCCACGACAGCGATGAGGAAGTGACCGAGGCGGCAAACTCCGATCTGGCCGCCCTCGATGCAGCCGGCTTCAAGGCGCAGCGGGACTTCATCATCTATGGCTGCGTCGATGCAACCGTTTCGCGCGATGGCGAGTCGACAATCATTCAATGGTTCGCCGAGACGAAGCTCCGATTCTTTCCGCTCATTCGAGATGAGGAATGGGGGGCCCGCCTTCATCAAGCCGATCTTGCCGTCAACAAGGTGCTAGCCGCCGCAGGTCGTTCGAAGGCGCGCGACATCGCCGATCTCGTGGCCATCGGTCGCGACTACTGTCCGCTCGGGCCGCTCGTGCTTGCTGCGGCGGGCAAGCCGCCCAATTTCTCTCCGCGTCGAACCATCGAAGAAGTCCGTCGGCATGCGTTGTCGATCCCGGCCGAGGAATTTGCCGCCGTAAGGGGCCTGCCGTCGGAATGGTCGGCGCCTTTCATTCGTGACGAGGTGCTTCGTCTGATTGAAATTGCGGACCGCTACGTGATGGCCGCGCCGGCGGAGCTGATCGGGATACTTGCCGTAAGCAAGGCGAGCGTCCCGCTCGAGGTCGCAGATTCGGACCTCGCGAATGCAATCCTGCGAAAGCCGACTGCCGAGCCGGAAGTGATGCCGGCTCCAGCCGATTTCAACGCGGTGGGCTGGACGCCCGACCGCCCGTAACTCCTCAAGGGGACAACGGCGGGTCGCAGCGTGTGGCCAATGGCATCGGCCATGGACGAACGCCAAATCATCCATCATTCTGTCCGCGCTCGACGGGTCATCGGTCGAGGCCCCGCCGAACCAAAATGTCACAAGAAGGGTGGGGACATGCATCTGAGGGAGGACGGAAATCCATGGCGGGCATCCATGCGCTCGATCGGCTCATCGGCAACGACTATCCGGATTTGTTGACGGACGCGGAGGTCCGGGCCTTCGAGCAGGTTCCTTACGCCGATCGCGTCGCAGCCGAGAGCACGTATGACGCGATCCGGCTGGGTGCAGCGCGCAACCCCGACGGGGCGGCGATCCAGTTCCTGCGAAACGCCGATCCTGCCGACACGCCGGTCGTGGTCACGTATCGCGATTTCATGGCGCGCGTCACGCAGGCCGCCAACATGTTTCACGCGCTGGGCGCGGAGAAGGGCGACGTCATCAGCTTCATGCTGCCGCTGGTGCCGGACGCCTTCGTGACATTGTTCGGCGCCGAAGCCGCCGGCATCGCCAATCCCGTTAATCCGCTGCTCCAGCCGCACCAGATCGCGGAGATCCTGGAGGCTGCGAACACGAAAATCCTGGTGGCGCTTGGGCCGATGCCGGGCACCGACATCTGGCAGAAGGTCGAGCAGATCCGGCCGCAACTCAAGCATCTCAAGGCAATCGTGCAGGTGTTCGGCGGCGGCGATCCGGCGAATGGCATCTTTACCTTCAGCGACCTGATCAAGCAGCAACCGGCGGACCGGCTTATCAGCGGCCGCAAGATCTTGGGCAGCGACATCGCCGCCTATTTCCACACCGGTGGCACCACCGGCACGCCGAAGCTGGTGCGGCACACCCATGCCAACCAGGTCTATCAGGCCTGGGCGCTCAATCTGCTGCTGAAGCCCAAGCCCGGCGCAAACCTGCTGTTCGGCATGCCTCTGTTCCACGTCGGGGGCTCGCTGACACAGGCGTTGCTGACGCTGTCAAGCGGCGGCTCGCTGGTCGTGCTGTCGCCGAGCGGCTGGCGCAATCCGAATGCGGTGAAGAACATCTGGGGGCTGGTCGAGCGCTTCAAGCCCGAGGCGCTGTCGAGCGTGCCGACGGTGCTCGCTGCCGCGCTGGCGGTGCCGCCGGGTAACGCGGATATTTCGAGCCTGAAATATGCGGCAGGTGGCGGCTCGGCGATTCCGGTCGCGGTCGGCTCGGCGATTCAGGAGAAACTGAAGCTGCCGGTGATCGAGGTCTACGGTATGACGGAGACCTCGAGCGTGCACACGCTGGCCTATCCGTCGCGGCCGATCCGGCTTGGCTCGGTCGGCCTTCCCATGCCTTACGCGCGCGTGCGCATCGTGCAGCTCGATGCCGAGGGACGCCTGATCCGCGATTGCGCGCCCGACGAGATCGGCGTCGTCATCATGGCCGGGCCCGGCGTGTTCGGCGGCTATCTCAACGACGAGCACAACAAGGGCGCTTTCATCGACGAGGTCTGGGTCAATTCCGGCGATCTCGGTCGCCTCGATGCTGACGGCTATCTCTGGATCACGGGCCGCGCCAAGGACCTCGTGATCCGCGGCGGCCACAACATCGATCCGGCGCCGATCGAGGAGATCATGTTCAGACATCCCGCCGTCGGCTTCGCCGCCGTGGTTGGCCAGCCCGACGCCTATGCTGGCGAATTGCCGGTGGGGTACGTGCAGTTGAAGCCCGGCGCGAGCGTCGAGCCGGGCGAGCTCGAAGCGTGGGTGCGCGAGCGCACGCCGGAGCGCGCCGCCGTGCCGGTGCAGGTCATTCCGATCGATCCGATGCCGCTGACGGGCGTCGGCAAAGTGTTCAAGCCGCAGCTGCGCTGGGACGCAGCGCAGCGTGTGTTCACTAAGGTGCTGGCACCGCTGGTCGAGCGCGGCATCGATTGCAAGGTCAAGGTCGGTCCGCACGGCAGCCACGGCTCCATCGCCATCGTGACGCTGACCGGCTTGCCGGCGGGTCAGCGCGAAGCGGTCGCGGGCGAGGTGCACGCGCTGCTGGCACCATTCGTGATGCGCCACGAGGTGGTGCAAGCGTAGCGGCCCGAAAGGCCGCGGGGTCAGCTGGGCAGCAGGGCGACGCTTCGCCGCATTATCCATACCCCTGTTTTGAGGACCTCTCTGTGATCGGTATCACATAGGAAGAATTAGCAATCGGCGACGCTACCGAATAGTCTCAGGGAATTGCATCCGGGGGGACGCAAGTGATTCCGTTTCGGCTGTTTGCTTTTTTGATATTTGCGATGGGCCTTGCCTGCGGACCGGCGCATGCCGACCGCCGGGTCGCGCTCGTCATCGGCAATTCCGCCTACAAGAGCGCACCGAAGCTCGGCAATCCCGTGAACGACGCCACCTTGGTCGGCGGCATGTTCAAGAAGGCTGGCTTCGATTCTGTGGACGTCAGGCTCGACCTCAGCGCCAGCGAGATGCGGCGTATGCTGCGCGAATTTGCCGGCAGGTCGCGTGATGCGGAGATGGCGGTGATCTATTACGCCGGCCACGGTATCGAGCTCGACGGCAACAACTATCTCATTCCGACCGACGCCACGCTGGAGACGGACGGCGACGTTCTCGACGAGACCATCCCAGTCGAGCGGGCATTGTTCGCAGTCGAGCCGGCCAAGCAGCTGCGCCTGATCATCCTGGATGCGTGCCGGGACAATCCGTTTGCGAAAACGATGAAGCGCACGCTGGCCTCGCGCGCGGTCGGGCGCGGCCTGGCCAAGGTCGAGCCCACCAGCCCGAATACGATGATCGCATTCGCCGCCAAAGCAGGATCGACGGCATCGGATGGCGATTCCCGAAACAGCCCGTTCGCCGCCGCGCTGGTCGAGCACCTGCCGAAGCCGGGTCTTGATCTGCGCAAGGCCTTCGGCTTCGTGCGCGACGACGTGCTCAAGGCGACCAGCTACAAGCAGGAGCCCTATGTCTACGGCTCACTCGGCGGCGACGACGTGCCGTTAGTCGCGGTCAAGCCGGCCGCGACCGGTCCGCAGGCTAACCCGCAGGAGGCCGTTCGCAGGGATTACGAGCTGGCGCTCCAACTCGGCACGCGGGACGGCTGGGAAGCGTTTCTGGCGGCGTATCCGGACGGCTTCTACGCCAACCTCGCCAAGGGGCAGTTGAACAAGATCGCTGCCGAGGAGACGCGCGCGGGGGCCGAACAGAAGGCAAAGGCCGCCGAGCAGGAGAAGGCGAGGCTCGTTGCCGAGCGCGCCCAGAAGGCCGAGCAGGAGAAGGCGGCCGCGGCGGCCAAGGCCGCCGAGGAGGCGCGGATTGCGGCCGAGAAGCAGAAGCAGATCGAGCAGGCGAGGGCCGAGGCCGCCGAGCAACAGCGCAAGGTGGCCGAAGCGGCGGCGGCGAAGGCATTGGCCGAGAAGCAAGCAGCGGAGAAAGCCAAGGCCGAACTCGCTGCAAAGCAGGCGGCAGAGAAAGCGGAGCAGGCCGCAAAGCCGGCGGCCGACCGGCAGATTCCCGAAGTTGAGAACCAGAAGGTGGCCGCGCTCTCGCCTGCACCGACCTCGACATTATCCGCAGCTGAGCTCGCCAAATCGGTGCAGAGCGAACTGCGCCGGGTCGGCTGCCTCACCTCGGCTGCAGAGGGCGAGTGGACTTCGGCCGCGCAGCGCTCGCTGACGCTGTTCAACAAATATGCCGGCACCCAGTTCGACGTGAAGCTCGCAAGCAGCGACGCACTCGATGCGCTGAAGGCGAAGCCGGGGCGCGTCTGCCCGCTGGTGTGCAATTTCGGCTTCAAGGCCGACGGCGACCAATGCGTGAAGATCACCTGCCGTGCCGGCTATCGCGTCGGTGACGACAATGAGTGCGAGAAGATCCCGGAGAAGAAGCCGGTTGCGACGCGCGAGGATTCGAAGAGGCGGGATCGGGACCGAAAACAAACGGAAGCCGCGCCCTCAGCGCCGCAGGCATCTGGTCAGGTGATCTGCAACGCGGCCGGGTGCAGGCCGATTGCCAAAGGGTGCCGGCTCGGGACGGCCAATCATCCTTCCAATCCGGCGTCTAAAATACCTGCCGAAATATGCAACTGATGATCAAGCGTTCATTTCGAGCGTACTCGTCGCGCTTAGAGCTCTCGGCCTGGACCTGCGCAAGCGTTTGGCTTCGTGCGCGATGATGTGCTGAAGAGCACTGCCGGAAGACACGCGTGCCGCAGCCGAGCAAAAGGCGAAGGCGGCCGAGCAGGAGAAGGTGAGGCTCGTTGCCGAGCGCGCCCAGGTTGAGGCAATGCTGCCAGCTTGTCGGCAACGGATGCAGAATGGAGCGCGCTAGCACCGCTGATGCGAGTTCAGTGAGGGTTGGCCGGACGAGAGACGTCTGCGATTGAGTCGGGTGAGTTAGCAAGTGTAGCCGACCACTTTACGTCGACAGAAAAATGGTGGGTTACGCCTTCGGCTAGTCCACTACAGACTCTACGCCGGCAGCCGCGTCTCGATCAGCCGCGCCCAGAACGAGGCGCCGTGGCCCAAAATGTTGTCGTTGAAGACATAGGCCGGGTGGTGGCACTCGTTGCCGTCGCCCATGCCGACCAAAATCATCGCGCCGGGGCGGGCTTCCAGCATGAATGAGAAATCTTCGGCGCCCATTATGGGAATGAACTTGTCGTTGACGCGCTCGGTGCCGACGATGTCGCGGGCGACGTCGGCGGCAATGCCGGCCTCGCGTGCGTGGTTCATCGTCACCGGATACATCCGCGTGTACTTCGTGTCGGCCGAACCACCATAGGCGCGGGCGACACTGTCGGCGACTTCGCCGATGCGGCGCTCGACGAGATCGCGCACTTCTGGATCGAGCGTGCGCACGGTGCCCGCGAGCTCGGCGACCTCCGGGATGATGTTGAAGGCCGTGCCGGCGTGGAATTGCGTGATCGAGATGACGGCCGACTTCAGCGGATCGACGTTGCGAGCGACGATCGATTGTAGCGCACCCACGATCTGCGAGCCGATCAGCACGCTGTCGATCGATTTGTGCGGACCCGCGCCGGCGTGACCGCCCTTGCCGTGAACGGTGATCTGGATGTTGTCGGACGAGGCGAGCATCGCGCCAGGGGTAGTTGCGAAATGACCTTCGGGCAGGTTCGGCATGTTGTGCATGCCGTAGACCTCCTGGATGTTCCAGCGCGTCATCAGCCCGTCCTCGACCATGGCCTTGCCACCGCCGCCGCCTTCCTCGGCCGGCTGGAAGATCAACACGGCCGTGCCGTCGAAATTGCGCGTCTCGGCGAGATATTTGGCAGCGCCGAGAAGCATGGCGGTGTGGCCGTCATGGCCGCAGGCGTGCATCTTGCCCGGGACCTTGGAGGCGTAGGGCACGCCCGAGGTCTCCATGATCGGCAGCGCGTCCATGTCGGCGCGCAGGCCGATCGTGTTGCCAGACGCCGACTTGCGGCCGCGGATCACGCCGACCACGCCGGTGCGGCCGATGCCCGTCACCACCTCGTCGCAGCCGAACTCGCGCAGCTTATCGGCGACGATGCCGGCGGTGCGGTGGACTTCGTAGAGCAGCTCCGGATTCTCGTGGAAGTCATGGCGCAGGCGGCCATTTCGTCGGAGAGGGCGGCAACGCGATTGACGATGGGCATGAGGGATCCGTCTCTTGTGGGTTCTTGCCATTCCGGAGGGATGCGAAGCATCGAGCTATGGTGCGCATCTGTGCACCAGAGAATCTGGAGATTGTAGCGCGAGATTCCGGGCTCACGCTTCGCGTACCCCGGAATGACGAAGAAAATTCAGCTCTGTCCGAACACGCGCTTGAAGATCGTGTCGACGTGCTTGAGGTGATAGCCGAGGTCGAACTGCTCCTCGATCTCGGCGTCGGTAAGATACTTCTTCACCTCAGTGTCCTTCTTCAGAAGCTGAAGGAAGTCGCCTTCGCCGCGCCAGACCGGCATCGCGTTGCGCTGCACGAGCTTGTAAGAATCCTCGCGGCTGGCGCCCTTCTGCGTCAAGGCCAGCAGGACGCGCTGGGAGTGCACGAGGCCGCCGAGGCGGTCGAGATTCTTCTGCATGTTGGCGGGGTACACCACGAGCGTGTCGATCAGGCCGGCGAGGCGCACCAGCGCGAAGTCGAGGGTCACCGTCGCGTCCGGGCCCATCATGCGCTCGG
Source organism: Bradyrhizobium sp. 179 (assembly GCF_023073535.1). NCBI lineage: Bacteria > Pseudomonadati > Pseudomonadota > Alphaproteobacteria > Hyphomicrobiales > Nitrobacteraceae > Bradyrhizobium > Bradyrhizobium sp. 179. The sequence goes on from NZ_JADPJR010000028.1 coordinate 82,002, forward strand.
CGGAAGAGTGCGAGATGTCGCGCTCGTGCCAGAGCACGACGTTCTCCAGTGCCGGCGTCACATAGGCCCGCACCATGCGCGACAGGCCCGTGAGGTTTTCCGACAGCACCGGATTACGCTTGTGCGGCATCGCGGACGAGCCCTTCTGCCCCTCCGAGAAGAACTCTTCGACCTCCAGCACCTCGGTGCGCTGCATGTGGCGGATCTCCACGGCGATGCGCTCGATGGAAGAGGCGATCACGCCGAGGGTCGAGAAATACATCGCGTGGCGATCGCGCGGGATCACCTGGGTCGAAATCGGCTCCGGTACGAGGCCCATGGCCTTGGCCACGTGCTCTTCGACGCGCGGATCGATTTGCGCAAATGTGCCGACGGCGCCGGAGATGGCGCAGGTCGCGACCTCCTTGCGCGCCGCGACCAGACGTTCCTTCGCGCGCGTAAATTCGGCATAGGCATAAGCGAGCTTGAGGCCGAAGGTGACGGGCTCGGCGTGAATGCCATGGCTACGGCCGATGGTCGGCGTCATCTTATGCTCGAAGGCGCGCTTCTTCAGGGCGGCCAGCACCTTGTCGATGTCGGCGAGCAGCAGGTCGGCGGCGCGGGTGAGCTGGACGTTGAGGCAGGTGTCGAGCACGTCGGAGGAGGTCATGCCCTGGTGCACGAAGCGTGCCTCGGGACCGACGATCTCGGCAAGGTGGGTGAGAAAGGCGATGACGTCGTGCTTGGTCTCGCGCTCGATCTCGTCGATGCGGCCGACGTCGAAAATGGCGTCCTTGGCCTTGGCCCAGACCGTCTTGGCAGCCTCCTTGGGGATGGTGCCAAGCTCGGCGAGCGCGTCCGCCGCGTGCGCCTCGATCTCGAACCAGATCTTGAACCGGGTTTGCGGCTCCCAGATCGAGGCCATTTCCGGGCGGGTATAGCGGGGGATCATCTGACGGCTCCAAGAGGTGGGCGGGACACCCCTGGGGATCTGGGGGCGCGGGCTCCGGCCAAAATGCTTTTTACGCCGCGATTTAGCAGAGCGGGGAGGACGAAACAAACGATCCGGGCCCGGGTACGGGGCAACTATCCACCGGTGGGGCGAAGCCGGCCCGCGCCGGACCAAAGATCAGCTATCAATCACGGATCATTGACTGACAGATATTGAAATCTGTCAGCGCTATGTGTATATCCGTCTCCGGACGCTCCGATTGGGCGTCCCGCGATAAGCCCCGGGGAGCCCAACATCCGAAGCAAGCTCGGATCGGAGGGCCGATTGAAGAACGGGGAAAGCGGACGAATGGAGACTTAAGACATGACGACCGAAATCCTCAATTTCACCGGCATGATTGGGCATTGGCTCAATTTACTGGTGGCGCGCCAGATCGCGGCGCAGGCTGCAAAACTGCCTCATTAAGGCATAGGCTTTCCGAAACGACCGGCGAGGGCGCTTCGGAAACAGCCCTACTGCCGGGTAACTGAGCCCTGAACGGGAACAATGGTGCTGGCATGAATGAAGCTGTTGTCTTGACGCCGGAGCGAATCCTCGAAGTCACCGAGGACGTGCTCAGGCGCTTCGGACTTGCCAAGGCCACCGTGGTCGACGTTGCCCGTGCGCTCGATGTGAGCCACGGCAGCGTCTATCGCCATTTCCCGAGCAAGGCCTCGCTGCGCGAAGCCGTTGCCAAACGCTGGCTCGACCGCATCGACGCGCCGTTGCGCGCGATCGCCGAGGAGCAGGGCCCCGCGCCTGATAGGCTCAGCCGCTGGCTGCGCACGTTGTTCGCCGCCAAGCGTTCGCGCGTCCTCGACGACCCCGAGATGTTCCAGACTTATCTGACGCTGGCGCGCGAGGCCTGCGCAGCCGTCAAATGTCACAAGGACACCATGATCGACCAGATCGCGGCGATCCTGGCCGACGGCATCAAGCAGGGCGTATTCGAGGTGGACGACGTCAAGACGACCGCGCGCGCCATTTTCGATGCCACCGTCCGCTTCCACCATCCGGCCCATGCCGACGAGTGGAAGGACGCCGATCTTTCCGCGCGGGTCGATGCAACGCTGGCGCTACTGCTGCGCGGATTGAAGGCGGGTTAGGCCACGCCACCTGCCCAATTGGCGCGAGGGCCATCAACCTCTCGCCTTGTGAAGAAAGCTACCATTGCGAGCCGGGGGCGCCGAAGCCGAGCGTCTCCGCGCATGGAAGTTCGGGTCGGACGATGGCACCACCGGGGGACTTTCCGGGTATGCATTGACTGCGATTTCGACGGCGTCCTTTGACCGCTTGCGCAGGCGGTAGAAGGTTAGCTCCTGATCGAGCATGGGGCAGCGGAAGTGGACGACGGCGGTGTCCGGCAGACGGCAGAGTTCGTCGATGAGCTCGCCTACAGTGATGATCGGGGGATGGTCGACTGCGTTGTGATGACCCTTACTCATGACCCTTTACTCCTTCTGCCGTACTAACCGGAGCCGGATGGGCTCCGTTCCAATTCGTTCGGCAGATTGACGAGCTTCAAGACGGAGTGCGGCAGCTTTGCTGCTAGATCCTCGTCAGTCCGCACGTTGCTGCGAGCCGCACGAGCTGTGCATCCGTGCGTGCGCCGGTCTTTGATTTGATCAGATAATGGTAGTTCTGGACTGTTTTCACACTGAGATTGAGATGCGCTGCAATCTGCTCGGTGGTAGCGCCGCCGGCGAATTGGCGTAGGATCTCGATCTCCCGCTCGCCCAGCTGATCCAGCGCTGAACCCGTCGGCGATAGGCTGTCCTCGGCGAGAATATGCGCGATGTCGTCGCTCATGGCGCGCTCGCCGCGCGCCACGCTGCGGATCGCATTCACGACCGCGGACGGCTCGCTGCTCTTGGTGACGAAGCCAGAGGCGCCCGCGCCGAAGGCGGCTTTCACCAGCACGGCTTCGTTGTGCATGGTGAAAACCAGAATCCGCGCCCGCGGGCTGCGTGCGCGGATGTTGCGGATCGCTTCCAGCCCGCTCGCGCCGGGCATCGAGATATCAAGGACGACGACGTCGGGGTCATGCGCCTTGAAGGCGCTATAGGCGTCCGCAGCGTTGTCGGCTTCCGCGACGACACGAAGATCGCCCTGGCTTTCCAGCACGCGCCGGTAGCCCTGCCGCACGATCGGGTGGTCGTCGACCAGTAGCACGGAGATGCCTGTTGCCGCGACATCGTTCACGTCGGCCTCATGCGGCGAGCGGGATGGTGGCGGCCACGCTGAGGCCGCGATTCGCAGGCAGGATCGAGAGTGATCCACCGGCGGCTGCAAGGCGTTCGCGGATGCCGGTGAGGCCGAGTCCGGCCGATTGCGCGACGCGCTTGGCATCGCCGCCGCCATCGTCTTCGACCCGGATCAGGAGCGCGTCGTGCTCGCCCGCGCGCCGCTCAACGCGTAGCGAGATCTCGCGCGCGGAGCTGTGGCGCAGGGCGTTGGTCAGGCATTCCTGCGCCACGCGATAGGCGGTGATGGCCGCCGGGCCGCTGATATCGGTAAGATCGCCCCTGAGGTCGAGCTGGATTGTCGGCCGCGCCGCACTCTGCGAACGCCAGCTATCTACCAAATTTACGAGACTTGCCTCGAGCCCGAGCTCCTCGGGCAGGGGATTGCGCAGCCGCTTCAGCGCATCGCGCAGCGAGGCCATCAGATGATGGGTGGCCTGTGAGATCATCCGCGCATCCTGCGCGATGCCTTTATCCCTGTTATCCTTCGCGCTCGCCGTCTCGATGGTGTTGGCGAAGGCGAGGATGGCGGAGAGATTTTGTCCGAATTCGTCGTGCAGCTCCCGGGCGAGCGCGCGGCGTTCGTCGTCGCGGATCTCGATCAGCCGCCGCGTCAGCGCCGCGCGCTGCTCGGTCGCTTCCTCCAGCCGGCCGCCGAGCGCATCGACGGCGCTGCCGATCATCGCAAGCTCCATCGAGCGGAAGCGCGGCAGCTTCGTGCGATACTGGCCGCGCGCCATGCGCTGCAACGCGATGACGATGGTGCGTGCCGGCGCCAGCGCGTGCGCGATCGCGAGCGAAGCCAGCAGCGCGATTGCCGCCGCCATCAAGAGCGCAACGTCGATCACGTTGAGGATGTACTCCCAGGCGAGCGAGATCGCGGCGGCGGCGTCCGGCGTTGCAACCACCGTGCCGGCGGCCGCCGCGCGCGGACTAACGGGCCGCACCACCTCGGCATGGCTGCCGAGGAAGGTCGGCACGATCGATGCGAACCAATGCGGCGGCGTCTTGCCGATGCCTTGGCTCTGACCGCAGAGCGGCTTCTCGAACGCCGTAGCCGGCTGGAACTCGACGCAGACACCGGGCGATATCAGCTTCATTGTCTCCAGCGAACGCCAGTCCGGAACCGGCAACAGATGTTCACGTGCTCTGCTGCTGCGCAACAAGAGCTCGCGCCAATATAGCGCCTGAAGCGCCTGCGCGACCCTTTGTGCGGAAGCCGCGGTCGCCCGGTCGATGCTGCGATAGGCGTCGAACGTCGCCCATACCGTCGCTGCTCCCAGGCACAGCGCCACGATGAGCAGCAGACGGGCGACGAGCTGAAGCACGAGGCGCATGCGATCACCCCCAACCTTTGGTAAGCTCAGCCTAACAACGCCGCCGCGCCTTGCCAATTGCGGGGAACGGCAGGATGGCAGCTCGGGCAAATTTCCCAAGCCGGATTGGGCATGGCTCTTTGGACCTGGCGCGGCGGTTTTGATCTAATCGGCCGAAGAATCCTTCTAGGCCAATCTTTCTTGGCCAATCGTCGCAAGCCAGGAGCAGTGCAGCATGAGTTCGATGACGATTGGGCCGATCGCGGGCCACGCTGCCGACCCGACCGAGCGCAGCGCGCTGCTGTTCTGGATGATCTTCACCGGGCTCTCGATCTTCGCCATCGTGCTGTTGTGGCGCTTCGGACTGATTCACCTGATGCTGACCTCGGACCGCACCTACATTTCGAGCGTGATCGCGGTGCTTTACGTCGTCACCTGCGGCCACTGCTTCCTGCGGACGCGCGCGATCGCGCGGGAGGGAGCAGCGGCACGGCGCTGCCGGGCGGTGCTGTCGGCCGCCGGCGGCAGCAAGGCGCTCGATACTAGCGCGACAGCGCTTCCGCGCGGCCTGGTGCGCGATCACATCGAGAGCCTTGTGACCAAGGCCGCTGCGCAAGGCTACCGGCCGGTCGACCAGACGCTGCTGCTGCGGACGCTCGCCGACCGGCTGCGCGGCTCCAACGGTTTTGGCGCCTTCGTCTCGGACACCTTGATGAAGCTCGGCCTGCTCGGCACCATCATCGGCTTCATCATCATGCTGGCGCCCATCGCGGGTCTCGATGCCGCCGACAAGGCCGCGATGCGGTCCTCGATGGGGCTGATGAGCGACGGCATGGCGGTGGCGATGTACACGACGCTGGCCGGCCTCGTCGGCTCGATCCTGGTCCGCATCCAGTACTACATGCTCGATGCCGCGACCCAGCGTGTGTTCTCGGATGCGGTGGTGCTGACCGAGACCTATGTGACGCCGGTCCTGGAGCACAAGGGTGCTGGATCGCCGTCATGATGGATGATTTCGGTCTCTATCCGCGCGAGGAGCCATTCGATCCGCTCGGCGTGATGCTGTTCAAGGCGCTCCAGGTGATCGCCTTCCTGTTTTTCCTGGCGCTGCTCGCGGTCTCCCCGGACGCCAAGGAGGGCAAGATCGACTCCAAGGCCGAGTTCATGATCACGCTGGACTGGCCGGACAACCACCCCGATGATCTCGACCTGTTCGTGCAGGACCCCGCCGGCAACATCGCCTGGTATCGCCACCGCGAGGCCGGCTTCCTCACACTCGATCGCGACGACCGCGGCGGGGCGAATGACTTCATCATCGTCAACGGCAAGAAGATCGCCTCGCCCATCCGCGAGGAGATTGTCACGGTGCGGGGCATCGTCGCCGGCGAATACACCGTCAACGTCTCGCATTTCGTGGCGACGACCGGCGAGCCCGTGACTGCCAATGTGAAGGTGCAGAAGCTCAATCCGACCGCGCAGGTCGTCTTCGACAACAAGTTCACGCTCGATCACACCGGCGACGAGAAGACCGCCGTCCGGTTCCGGCTCGATGCCGAAGGCAAGGTCGTCAATGTGGACCAGCGGCCGAAATCGCTGCTGGAGACGTTCCGCAGCAGCTGGCGCAACGGCGCTGATGTCGATCCGAAGACCCGGGTGAGGGTGCGCCGTGAGTAATCTGCAAACGGTCATCCTCACCTTGTCGGTCGCCTATGCCGTGATCGGCGCGCTGCTGCTGGTGGTGCTGGTCTATGCGCGGCTGCACTGGGTCCTGAAGGCGACGGCCGTCGTCATCACCAGCGCCTTCTATATAGTCAGCTTCACCGAAATGCGCGGGCTGCTCGGCTGGGCCAGCTCCGACCGGATGCCGACCGCCTTCAAGCTGCTCCAGGCCCGTATCGTCGAGCCGCATTCGCTGGAGGGCGATCCCGGCTCGATCTATCTCTGGGTCGAGGCGCTCGACGAGGACAATCGGCCGAGCGGCATTCCGCGGGCCTTCCGGGTGCCCTATGACGACAGGCTGGCCGACAAGACCCATGCAGCGCAGAACGAGATCGCGGCTGGGCATCCGCAGGGCGGGCGCGCCGCCGACTTCGGCGGCGGTGACGGCAGCCTGATCGACATGGTGCGAGAATATGTGACGCCGAAGACGATTTTGGAGACCAGCGGCGGCGATTCTTCGACCGGCGAGTTCAACGCCCCGCCGGCCGGCGCGCAGGGCGTCGTGTTCACGCCGCTGCCGCCGCCGCGGATGCCGCCAAAGGACGAGCAATAGGCCCTTCACCATCGCGGCAGCGTCCCGCTGGAAAACCGGCACGCGCCGGCGCATGTTCTTGACGTCCCTCAATTTGGCCTTATCGGCTTCCGATAAGATTTTGAGGGTGGAGGGTGCGTGCTCCTAGCTATCTTCTCGGATATCCACGGCAACCGGCAGGCGTTCGAGGCGTGCCTGAAGATGGCCCGCGCGAAAGGCGCGGAGCGCTTCATCCTGCTCGGTGATTTCGTCGGCTATGGCGCCGATCCGGAATGGGTCGTGGACACCGCGATGGAGCTCGTTGCCGGCGGCGCCATCGCCGTGCGCGGCAATCACGACCAGGCGGTCAATTCCTCGGCGGAGACCATGAACGCCGAGGCGCAGGTTGCGATCGAATGGACTCGCGGCCGGCTCGACAGCGCGCAGCGTCGGTTTTTGGCCGAATTGCCGATGCTGGTGGAGAACGACGGCCGCCTGTTCGTGCATTCGGAAGCCTCCAGCCCGCAGCGCTGGCACTATGTCCGGTCGACGGCGGATGCCGCCAAGAGCCTGATCGCGACACCCGCGCATATCACCTTCTGCGGTCACATCCACAGACCTGCGCTCTATTCGATGTCGGTGACGGCGAAGATGACGAGCTTCGTGCCGAAGACCGATGTCTCCGTGCAGCTCCTGCGCGGGCGGCAATGGCTTGCCGTGCTCGGTTCGGTCGGCCAGCCCCGCGACGGCGATCCGTCCGCGGCCTTCGTGCTGTTCGACACGGTCTCGTGCCAGATCACCTATTGCCGCGCGCCTTATGACGTCGCGACCGCGGCCGGCAGGATCCGCGACAACGGCCTGCCGCATTGGCTGGCCGACCGCCTGTCGCAGGGGCGCTGACGGCGATGCCGAAATCCCTGGTCAGATCAGGTGCGGAGATCGACGGTTTCACCATCGGTGAATGCGTTCATGCCGGCGGCATGGCGACGTTGTGGACCGTCACTCATCCCGGCATCGACATGCCCTTGCTGATGAAGATCCCGCGGGTGTCGGAAGGTGAGGATCCCGCGGCGATCGTCTCGTTCGAGATGGAGATGATGATCCTGCCGCGGGTTGCGGGGCCGCACGTGCCGGCCTGCTTCGGCACCGGGGATTTCGCGCATCAGGCCTATGTCGTGATCGAGCGTATCCCCGGGGCGACGCTCTACAAGCGACTGCCGGACTTGCCGCTGCCTTATGACGAGGCGCGGCAGCTCGTGGCGAAGATCGCGGCCGCGCTCGCCGACCTGCATCGGCAGAACGTGATTCATCACGACATCAAGCCGAGCAGCATCATGTTCCGCGACAGTGGCGAGGCGGTGCTGATCGACTACGGCCTGTCGCACCACAACCATCTGCCTGACCTGTTGCAGGAAGAATTTCGTCTGCCTTACGGAACCGCGCCCTACATGGCACCCGAGCGGCTGCTAGGCGTGCGCGACGATCCGCGCAGTGACCTGTTCTCGCTCGGCGTGCTGCTCTATTTCTTCACCACGGGCGAGCGTCCCTTCGGCGAGGGTGAAACGTTGCGCGCGATGCGGCGCCGGCTGTGGCGCGATCCCTATCCGCCGCGCGCATTGCGCGCCGACTATCCGCCCTGGCTCCAGGAGGTGGTGCTGCGCTGCCTCGAGATCGAGCCGGTGTGGCGTTATCCGACGGCGTCCCAGCTCGCCTTCGATCTCACCCATCCGGACCAGGTCAAGCTCACCGCGCGCGCGGAACGGCTGAAGCGTGATTCCCTTGGCGTGGTGTGGCGGCGCCGCTTCAATCAAGGCGTCATGCAGCCACGAGCGAAATCGGATGTCGCGGCGCAGATCGCGTCGAGCCCAATTCTTGCGATCGCGCTCGACATGGTGGAGGGCGCACCGGAGCTAAACGAGGCACTGCGCGTGACGACCGAGCGCATTCTCGCCACGTTGCCCTCGGCGCGGCTGGCCTGCCTCAACGTGCTCAAGCTCAATCGCATCGCGATCGATCGGACGCTCGACGAGCAGGGCTCCAACAAGCATATCGACCGCCTGGTGGCGCTCCGGCATTGGGCGGCGCCGCTCAAGCTGGACGAGAGCCGGTTGTCGGTCCATGTGCTGGAGGCCGTCGATCCCGCCGCTGCGATCCTGGAGTTCGCCGAGGTCAACCATGTCGACCATGTCATCATCGGCGCGCGGCAAGGCTCGTTCAGGCGCACCTTGCTCGGCAGCGTCTCGGCCAAGGTGGCCTCGGAGGCGAGCTGTACCGTCACCATTGTGCGGCCGCCGCGCATGGCGGGGGATGTGGCTGAAGCGGATAACGGCGAGGCGGCCGGATAGGGGTGCGCCTTCAAACGGCGGATCAGGCCGCGTGGGCGGGGTGAGCCGCGTGCTTACGGCGGATGGGCCAGGAGAATTGCGGGCCGGCCTCGCCCTGATCCGCGCTGCCGCCGAAATACTGGATGATCTCGCGGCAGGGTTCGCAATTGAACAGGTTACGCGACGCGGATGCCTTGGTCATTTCCTTCAGGCAGTTCGGGCAATGCGGTCTCATGGGACGGTCCAGAAAAGGAGATCTCAGTGTCTGCGCTGCGCGGCAAGCGAATGGTCGACGTCCGCATTGTCGGGCCCGGCATCGTCGTTCCGCGTGCGATCGGCGCGTTCGAGGCGGCCGAAAAAGTAGTCGAGATTCGGATGCGGTCGCCGCGGAATACGGCACCTGCGCTTCGGCTGACGTTTCACGAGTGCGAGCTGCATGGCATCACTCCCGGCGACGCTGAAGGTGAATGATGCGGGCAGAGGATGCGGCCTTCACCGGTCGCGCCATGTAGAGGCTGCGAGCTGCAATCGCAGCATTCAATCCAAACCATAACGCTACGCCAGTCCAAACCAGGGTCGTCGTCATGATGTGCTCCCGTCAAAAGCAGGCAGGAGTCACTTGCGGTGATTTGCGCGAATCAGGGAAGTCCGGATGAGTACGGATCAAGATTTCCGTTTTGGGCATTGCCCGCCGCAAGAGTTGGGAGCCGCAGGTTTGCGGACTCCCGATCCAGCTCAAATCGCTTCGCCGCGTGCGCCTGCAGCCGCGTTGCGGATGGCCGCGATGTTGGTCTTGTAGGCCTCCTGCGTGCCGCCCCTGAACACGGAGGTGCCGGCGACGAAGGCGTTGGCGCCGGCGGCCGCGAGCGCGCCGGCAACGTCAGGACCAACACCGCCATCGACCTCGATGTCGATCGGGCGTCCCGCAATCATCGCGCGGATGTCGCGGATCTTGCCGATCGCGGAGGGGATGAAGGCCTGGCCGCCGAAGCCGGGATTGACCGACATCACCAGCACGAGGTCGACCAGGTCGAGGACGTATTCGAGCGCGCTGATCGGCGTGCCTGGGTTGAGCGACACGCCCGCCTTCTTGCCGAGGCCGCGAATGGCCTGGAGTGAACGGTGCAGATGGGGACCTGCCTCCGCATGCACCGTGATGTGGTCGCAGCCGGCTTTCGCGAAAGCCTCAAGATAGGGGTCGCAGGGCGAGATCATCAGATGCGCGTCGAAGATCTTCTTCGTATGCGGGCGCATCGCCTTGATGACCTCGGGACCGTAGGAGATGTTGGGAACGAAGTGTCCATCCATCACATCGAGATGGATCCAGTCGGCGCCTGCCGCGTCCACCGCGCGCACCTCCTCGCCGAGCCTTGAGAAGTCGGAGGCCAGGATCGAGGGCGCGATGGCCAGGGGACGGGGGGCGAAAGCTTGGGTCATGGCGCGTTTTCCGGGTGGCGGCCGAAGAAGAATGGCCTCGCCTAACATGGGCCTCTGCGGCGGGCAATGCAGGGGGAGGCTGCTTCCTGTGGGCGGAAATTTCTGCCGCGACCGGCACGAATTGCCGGTGTTCCCGGGCCGTGCAAGGCGCAGCGAAGGCGGATTTTGTTGAGCTTTTCACGCTGGCACGACGCTTGCTGACGTCGTCGGAACATTGGCCGCGGCATGCCGCATCGCTTGGAGTTGTGCAATGTTGTTTGCCCTTGGCGCGGTATCGAGTGCGCTCGACGCGATCCAGTCGTTGACGAACTCGAAGTCGTCGTCGGCAACGCAGAAGGCCGGGTCGACGCATAAGATCGGAACTTCGCAAGGCGCGACCAACCCGTTCGCGATCGACAGCAGCAGCATGACGACCTCGTTGGTCGGCTCAGCCAGTCCGCCACAGATCGCGCCCGTGACCATGACGGCGCTGCTCGCCGCGCAGAGTCAGTCGACCGATGGTGCGAGCGGCGCGACCGGTTCGACCTCATCGAGTTCGGCGCACTCGACCTCGAAGGGCCGGGAGGCGGCGCTGAAAGATCTGTTCTCGCAGATCGATGCGGACGGCGACGGCAAGATCACCAAGGCCGAGTTCGATGACGCGCTCAGTGCCGGCGGCACCAATCTCGCAGGCCGATGACGTGTTCTCGAAGATGGATGCAAATTCGGATGGCAGCATCAACCTCGGCGAAATGACGAAGGCGCTGACGAGCGGTCATGGCCGCCATCAGGCGCAAGGCGCCAGCGGATCGGGCGATGCGTCGGGCGGCGGATCGGAGTCCGCGTCGAAGGCAAGCAGAGGATCGACCTCGACGACGACCAATGCCGATGGCTCGACCATCACGACCGTCACCTATGCGGACGGCTTCAAGATGTCGACGATGGTCCCTGGCGCGTCCCGCTCGTCAACCGCGAATGGTGGCGGCAATTCGCCGTATGACTGGTTGGGGCAGATGATGCAGCGCTAGGCGCAGACCGCGTCCACCGCTTCCTCGACGTCAATGAGCGTGTGAGCGGGATCCAGGCTAGAGCATGATCTGGGAAAGCGTGTAGCGGTTCTCCGAATAGATCATGCTCAACCAATAACCCAAAGCGCAATGACGATTCATCCTGATCTCATCGCGCTTTAGCCTGCGTATTCGTGGGTAATGTCACGATAGGCATAGCGATCGCGGATTTCGCGGTTGAAGAACGACCCCTTTGAGCGGGCCTGACTGAACGCGGCCGCGACATCGGCCGGAACGTCCTCGTAGACATACAGGCGACCGCTGACGAAAGTCACCTTCAGCTCACGCGTATCGGGCGCATAGCGAAAGAAGCGGATCACTGACGACGGCATGACGGTGCACCTTGGCCCCGTCGGAATAACGCTATCTCAGTCGTTTCGTTGCTCTCCGAAGCGATCGTTCCACGCCGGCTGCGCCCCGGCGAACGGCAGGGCCGTCGCGCCGTAAACGCCGCGGGCGATGGCGCGCGCGACCACGTTGGCTGCGACCGTGCCGAGTTCGGTGAGGCCGACCAGGGGCTCGATCGGTTTCACGCAGGTCGCGGCGGCGAACAGCACGTCGCCGTCGGTCGGCGCATGCACCGGATAGATCGCGCGGGCAAAGCCGGTATGCGCGATCATCGCCAGCCGCTTGGCCTGGGGCTTGGTCAGCACCGCGTCGGTGACGACGATGCCGATCGTGGTATTCTCGCGCGCGCTCGCGGCAGGACCGCCCTTGATGCGCATGCGGAGCATGTCGTCGGTGAACTTGTCCGGCAGGCCGCGCCCGCCGAATTCGCCGTCCACCTCGAACGGCGCCGCCCAGAACCACGGTCCGTTGCCGACGGTGACGCTGCCCACCGCGTTGACGGCGACGATCGCCGCGACCTTGGCGCCCTCGGGCGTCACCGCCGAGGCCGAGCCCAGCCCGCCCTTGAACGTCGCGGTGGTGGCACCGAGGCCGGCGCCGACGCTGCCGAGCGCGAAGTCCGTGTCGGCGGCGGCTGCCGCGGCGTAGCCGAGCTCGCGATAGGGCGAGAAGCGACCCCAGGCCTTGTCGCCGCCGTTGAGGAGGTCGAACAGGATCGCGCCCGGCACGATCGGGATCAGCGCTTCGCGAACCCGGTGGCCGCGGCCCTGCTCGGCGAGCCAGGCCTGCACGCCGCCGCCGGTATCGAGGCCAAAGGCGGAACCGCCCGACAGCGCGATGGCGTCGACGCGCTCGATGGTGTTGGCAAGATCGAGCAATGCCTCCTCGCGTGTGCCGGGTCCGCCGCCGCGAACATCGATCGCGGCGATCGCGGGAGAATCGAAGATGACCGCGGTCGCGCCAGAGGCGACTTTTGCGTCTTCGGCATGGCCGACGCGGACGCCGGCAACGTCTGTGAGGAGATTCTTCAAACTGGCCTCGCGAGCTGAGAGGAGTTCGCATCTGCGATAGCGCAGAGACGTCGCAGGCTCAACTGGCGAGGGCCGCCCTGAGCATCTTGGCGAGCTCGGATTTGCGGTAGGGCTTGGCCAGCAGCAGCACGCCGGAATCGAGCCGGCCGTGATGGACGATGGCGTTCTCAGTGTAGCCCGAGGTGAATAGCGTCTTCAGGTCGGGGCGGAGCTTGTGCGCTTCGTCGGCAAGCTGGCGGCCGTTCATGTTGCCCGGCATGATGATGTCGGTGAAGAGCAGGTCGATGGTCTTGTCGCTGTCGATGATGGCGAGGGCCTCGGCGCCGCTGGCGGCCTCGAGCGCGGTATAGCCGAGGCTTCTGACCTGCGTCACAACATATTGCCGCACCAGGGCGTCGTCCTCGACGATCAGGATCTTCTCATTGCCACCTGCGATCGGCGCATTCTGGAGCGCCTCGAACGCGGTCTCCTGCACTCCGGTCGAGCGCGGCAGGTAGATCTTCACGCTGGTGCCGTGGCCTTGCTCGCTGTAGATCTTGATGTGGCCGCCCGACTGCTTAACGAAGCCGAACACCATGCTCAAGCCCAGGCCGGTGCCCTTGCCGACCTCCTTAGTGGTGAAGAAGGGATCGAATACCCGGTCGATCAGGTCCGGCGGAATTCCGCTGCCGGTGTCGCTGACGGCGATCATTACGTAATTGCCGGCGACCACGTCGGGATTCATACTGGCATAGCCGTCGTCGAGGAAGATGTTGCGCGTCTCCAGCACCAAGGTGCCGCCGTCGGGCATGGCATCGCGCGCGTTCAATGCGAGATTCAGGATCGCGGTGGAGAGCTGGCCCGGATCGACCAGCGCGGGCCAGGCGTCCTCGGTGAGCTGCGGCAAGATCGTGATCTGCTCGCCCAGGGTCGGATGCAGCAGCTTGGCAGCTTCGAGCACCAGTGCATTGACGTCGATCTCGCGCGGTTGGAGCGGCTGCTTGCGCGCGAAGGCGAGCAGGTGCTTGGTCAGTTGCGCGCCGCGTTCAGCCGCATCGTCGATCAACTTGGTGATGGCGGCAAGCTCCGGCCTGTCGGCGACGGCGTCGCTGAGAATGCCGATCGTGCCCGTGATGACGGTCAGCACGTTGTTGAAGTCGTGAGCGACGCCGCCGGTCAACTGGCCGATCGAATCCATCTTCTGGACCTGCCGGAGCTGGGCCTCGGCGGCCTGCTTGTCGGTGAGGTCGCGGCCGATGAAGAAATGGCGTTTCACCGGCTCCGACCAGGTGCCCATCCAGTTCAGCGTGACCTCGTGACCGTCGTAATGGTAGTAGCGCGCCTCGAAGCTGCGCTTGACCGCGCCACGCCGGGCTGCGCGCATCTCGCTCCGCGTCTTCTCGAGATCGTCAGGATGGATGAACTCGGTCGCGCTGTGCCCGACCATGTCCTCAGGGCTGTAGCCGAGAATGTTCTTCACGCTCGGGCTGACCTGGACGAAATTGCCATAGCCGTCGGTGACCAGGATCAGGTCCTGCGATGTCTCGAAGATGCGCTGGCGTTCTTCAGTCTCGCGGCGCAGCTTCTCTCTCGCCTGCTTCTCTTCGGTAATGTCGTGGGCGATCTTGGAGGCGCCGATGATCTCGCCCTGATCTGTGCGCAGGGGGGAGATATTCAGGACGACGTCGAGTGGGCGTCCGTCTTTTCGGATGCGGACCGTCTCGTGCTGGGCGATCGACTCGTTGCTGGCGACACGATTGAGGATGCTCCTGACTTCGCCCTTGCGGTCCGGCGGCACGATGATGTCGATTGGCTGGCCGACGGCCTCCGCAGCGGAATAGCCGAACAGATGTTCGGCGGCCTTGTTCCAGCCTGTGATGATGCCGTCGAGCGTTTTCGTGATGATGGCGTCGTTGGAGGACTCGATCACCGCGCCATACAGCGCGAGGCGCTTGCCGTAATAGTCGCGTTCCGAAGCCGATTGCTGGCGCAACCTGCCGACGAGGCCCATCGTGTGCGCCTGAAGACGGACATTCTCGATGAGGAGCACCGCGAGCACGAAGGTTGCTGCGGCGAGGCCGTAGAGCCGGCCGGCATAAAAGCCGAGGTCGAAGCGCGCGACGTTGACGATCGCCGACAGCGCGATGTCGAACAGCCAGGCGCACATGACGACCATGAGCCAGACGTCGATCACCGTATGCGGTCTGCGGAACCAGAGCGAGACAAGCGCGGCAAAGCTCAGCGACCACACGAAGGACACGACGCCGATCATGGTCGGCGTGTAGTGGCCGTCGCGCAGCAGGACCGGCAACACATCGTGTTGCGCGGTGACGATCCAGGTGAAGACGGCGATCGCGACGATGATTCCGAGCACGCAGGCATAGATCGCACTGCTCGTCGCACCCCGAACCTGGGGGCCCCCGTCCTTTTCCTTCAGCCAGGCATAGCCCAGCACACATAGCGGGAAGACGCCGTGCCAGACCATGTAGAGCCAGACCGTGGTTTGCCGGCCCGCGCCGAAGAGCCCGGTCGGTGTGAACAGGCCGGGGAAGGTGAGGGCATGGACCAGTGCCGCCGCGGCGGTGAAGAGATAACCGGTCGCGAGCCATAGCAATGCACGAGTCCGCAAGACTGCGAATTGCGACAGCAGCAGCACTGCCGTGACGGTGTCGCTGACGGCGAGCGCCGATTGGTAACTCGCGACGAAGGCGGGGACCGGCAGTAGCGGGATACCCGCGTAGGGCACAGCCGCCGCGAACAGGATCGAGGACACGCCGACAATCGTCAATGCCGCAGCGCGGTCGGTCGAGGTGGCCGGCAGGGTCGAAAGAAATGTGCTTCGGTCGATCGTTGCAGGCACGTCCACCTCTCGCAAGTCGATCTTGAGCTGGTCGGTCTTGTGCTGGTCGGTCTTGAGCTGGGTCTTGAGCATCTCCGCTGGTCTCATTCGGCTGCGAGCCCGTTCATGGTAGCGGGGTTCTGGCGCTCATCGTGAATGGAACCGGTTTACGACTCAACCGAGGGTTACAGCTTACTTAATTCTGGAGAGAACGCGGAGCAGGGATGGGTAAGATGCGCTTTACTGGACGGTGTCATAATGCCCCTCCGCCGCGGCGGGTTCCAAGTTTAAATCAGACGATTTGATTTCGATATCGAGAGTTGTCCCATGCGCCGCGTTCTCGTCATCGACGACCAAAAGGACGTCCGCGCGATGGTCGCGATCGTGCTTCGGGTCAATGGTTTCGAGGTCGTGGAGGCCGAAAGCGGTGCGGCCGGGCTGAAAGCCTTCGCGGAAAGCCCCTTTGACGCGGCGATCGTCGACATCTTCCTCGGTGATACCAACGGCCTGGATGTCATCGCGACCCTGCGCGAGCGCGCGCCTGCGCTCCCCGTCATTGCGGTGTCCGGAGTGACGACGCTCGATTTCATGGACCAATCGCCCCACCTCGCCAATGTGGTCTGCCTGCAAAAGCCGTTTCGACCGAATGATCTCCTGCAAGCTCTGCGAAAGGCCGAGGCGGCGCCCGGCGGCGAACTGCCGGCCGCCGTCTGACCTCACGCAAGAAGAACGCCCCGGGGCGAGCCGGGGCGTGGTGATGATTGGTCGGTCTGAGGCCACCGGCGGGGTTAGGTGCCGTTGCCCCTGATCTCGGCGTAACCGCCCTTGGCATCCCATTTGTAGACGACGTAGTCGATCTGCTTGATGTCGCCCTTGGCGTCATACTCGATCGGGCCGATCACGGTGTCCCACTTGCCGGCCTTGATCGTCTCCATGACCTTCTTGGCGTCGGTGGTGCCGGCCTTCTTGGCCGCCTGCGACCAGACCTGCATCGCCGCGTAGGTGTAGAGCGTGTAGCCCTCGGGATCGATACCCTTGGCCTTGAACGCCTCGACGATCTTCTTCGCCGTCGGCTTGTTGCGCGGATCGGGGCCGAAGGTGAACAGCGTGCCTTCGCCGGCCGGACCGGTGATCGAGGCGTACTCCTTGTCGGCGAGCGCGTCGCCGGCCATTAGCACGGTCTTGAGGCCCTGATCGCGCATCTGACGCAGGATCAGGCCGCTCTCCTGATGATAGCCGCCGACATAGACGAGATCGATGTTGTCGCGCTTCAGGCGTGAGACGATGGCGTTGAAGTCTTTGTCACCCTTGTTGTAGGACTCGTACATCTTCTCGGTGATGCCGGCCTTGTTGAGCGCCTTCTTGGTTTCGTCGGCAAGACCCTTGCCGTAGGTGGTCTTGTCGTTGAGGATCGCGATGTTCTTGCCCTTGTAATTCTTGGCGATGTATTGCGCCGCGATCAGGCCTTGCTGGTCGTCGCGGCCGCAGACGCGCGCCACGTTCCAGAGCTTGCGCTCGGTGAACAGCGGGTTGGTCGAGGCCGGCGTGATCTGGAGCACGTTGCCGTCGGCATAGGCTTCCGAAGCCGGGATCGACGAGGACGAGCAATAATGCCCGGCCACGAACGGGATTTTCGCGCCGGCGATCTTCTCGGCGATCGAGCGCGCCTGCTTCGGATCGCAAGCGTCGTCCTCGACGGATAGGGCCAGCTTCTTGTCGTTGAGACCGCCGGCGGCGTTGATGTCGGCCACGGCCATCTCGGCGCCATTCTTCATCTGGCGGCCGAAGGCGGACTCGCCGCCGGTCATCGGGCCTGCGACTGCGACGGTGACATCCTGCGCGAATGCCGCGCTCGAGAGCGCGAGCGATGCGCCGAATGCCAGACCGATGAGCTTCAGTGATTTCATGAGATACCTCGCGGGTGGTCGCCTGTGGAAGTTGCCGGGCTTGCCCGGTTCAAACCGGCGCCATTCTCGAATGAATTTGAGGAGAAGTCACCGGCAAAATACGGGCATCGGCGGAGATATCTCGCCACATTCGGCCCGCACGTGGGTCTGCCCTTGTCCGGCTTCGGCCGGCGTCAGCCGCGCCGGCCGCCTTCGAGGTAGGCGGCGCGAATCTCGGGGCGCTGCAACAACTCGGCGCCGGTGCCGGCCAGGGTGATCAGGCCATTGACCATGACATAGCCGCGATGGGCGAGCTTGAGCGCATGGTTGGCGTTCTGCTCGACGATCAGAACGGTCAGACCATCCTGTCGGTTCAGGGTGCGGATCGCATCGAAAATCTGACGGGCGATCAACGGAGCCAACCCGAGCGAGGGCTCGTCGAGCAGGAGCAGGCGGGGGCGGCTCATCAGCGCGCGGCCAATTGCCAGCATCTGCTGCTCGCCGCCGGACAGGGTTCCACCGCGCTGGGCATAGCGTTCCTTCAGCCGCGGAAACAGCGTGAACACGCGCTGGAGCGTCACCTCGCGCTCCACATCCGTGCATTCAGTGGCATCCGCTCCCATCTGAAGGTTTTCCGCAACGCTCATCCGCGGGAAGATGCGGCGGCCTTCCGGCGATTGCGCGATGCGCAAATGCGCGATCTCGTGGGTGGGAACGTCGGTGATATCGCGGCCTTCGTACAGGATCTGGCCGGCACGGGCGCGCGGCTTGCCGAAGATCGTCATCATCAGGGTCGACTTGCCGGCGCCGTTGGCGCCGATCAGGGCAACGATCTCGCCGGCATTGATCTCGACGTCGACGCCCTTCAGCGCCTCAATCTTGCCGTAGGCGGCGCGAAGGCTGCGGATCGCGAGCAGGGGAGTGGGCGCAGACGTCACGTCCCGCCCTCCATCACAGCCACCGCCTCGTCCTCGTCGGCGCCGAGATAGGCGGCGATCACCTTGGGATCGTCGCGGACGTCGCGCGGGGAGCCTTCCGCGATCTTGACGCCATGGTCCATCACCACGATGTGGTCGGAGATTTCCATCACCACCGACATGTCGTGCTCGATCAGCAGGATCGAGGTGCCGAGCTCGTCGCGGATCGAGAGCAGGAGCTCGCTCAAGGCCGCGCTCTCGCGTGCATTGAGGCCAGCGGCGGGTTCGTCCAGGCACAATAGCGCGGGCTCGGTGCACATCGCGCGGGCGATCTCGAGCCGACGCTGGTCGCCATAGGCGAAATTGCCGGCAGCGTCGTCGGCGCGCTCGAGCAGGTTGACCCGCCGGAGCCAGTCGGTGGCGAGATCAATCGCGCGCTTTTCGGCGTCGCGGTAGGCGGGCACGCCGAGGAGACCGAGGAGCGTGAAGCCGGATGCGCGCATCAGCGCGTTGTGCTGCGCCACCATCAGGTTCTCCAGCGCGGTCATGCCGGGAAACAGGCGAATGTTCTGAAAGGTGCGCGCGACCTTGGCCTGCTTGGCGATGCGGAAATCGTTCAGGCTCTCCAGTGCGATCAGCTTGCCGTCGTCATGCTTCAGGCGGATGCTGCCGCCGCTCGGCTTGTAGAAGCCGGTGATGCAGTTGAAGACGGTGGTCTTGCCGGCGCCGTTCGGGCCGATCAATGCGGTAATCTTCTTTCGCTCCGCCGAGAGCGACAGGTCCTGCACGGCGACGATGCCGCCGAAGCGCATGGTGAGCCGGTCGACGCTGAGAATCTGGTCGCCGCTCATCCGTGCCCTTCCTTGACGAGATCGGAGGAGATCGCGTGCGCCTTGGTCAGATACACGGTGGGGGCGCGATGGCCGATCAGGCCGCGCGGCCGCCAGATCATGATCAGCACCATCGCCATGCCGAACACCAGCATGCGGTAAGTCTCAAGGCTGCGGAACAGCTCGAAGCCGCCGATCATGGCGAGCGCCGCGAGCGCGACGCCGAGCTGCGAGCCCATGCCACCGAGCACGACGATGGCGAGCACCAGCGCCGATTCCTGGAAGGTGAAGGATTCCGGGCTGATGAAGCCCTGGCGCGTGGCGAAGAACGCGCCGGCGAAGCCGCCGAACATGGCGCCGGTCGCAAATGCCGTGAGCTTGGTGGTCGTGGTGTTGATGCCGAGCGCGCGGCAGGCGACCTCGTCCTCGCGCAAGGCTTCCCAGGCCCGCCCGATCGGCAGGCGGCGCAGGCGAATCGTGACCCAGTTGGTGAGAAGCGCCAGCGCCAGGATCAGATAGAACAGGAAGACGATGCGGTGGGTCGGCGAATATTCGATGCCGAGCTTGGCAGCTAGCCCGTCGTCGCTGTTGTCGAGCGGGATGCCGAAGAAAGAAGGCCGTGGAATGCCCGAGACGCCGTTGGGGCCGCCAGTGAGCTCCTGCCAATTGATGATGACGAGGCGGATGATCTCGCCGAAGGCGAGTGTCACGATCGCGAGATAGTCGCCGCGCAGGCGCAGGACGGGGAAGCCGAGCAGCACGCCCCAGAATGCGGCGAGGATGCCGGCGAGCGGCAGGCAGATCCAGAACGACCAGCCGAAATTGGTGGCGAGCAGCCCGTAGGAATAGGCGCCGACGGCATAGAAGGCGACGTAGCCGAGATCGAGCAGGCCGGCGAGGCCGACCACGACGTTCAACCCCCAGCCCAGCATGACATAGGTGAGCACGAGGATCGCGAGGTCGAGGATGTAGCGCTGGTTATAGAAGATCACGGGCACCAGCAGCGTGAAGATCAGGAGCGCCGGCGCGAGGTAGCGGCCGATGAAGGATATGCCGCTCTGCACCGCCGGGGGCACCAGCTTCTCGGCACCGCTCGAGCCGATCCATTGCCGCAATAGCTCCATCACGATCGAGCCGCCGAACACCACGGCGACGAGCGAGGCGACCTCGCCGAATCGCGTCCAATAGGTGAGCTGGCCGGAGGATCCTGCCTCGGTGCGCACGCCGACCATCAACGAGAACAGCACGAGTGCGATCAGCGCGCTAAGGAAGGATTTCTTCAAAATGTAGGAGATGCCTGCTGGGCGATGGTCGGACATGGTCGAGGGAGTCGTCACGCGGGCCGGTCCGTCAGACTTTTTCGACTTCGGGACGGCCGAGCAGGCCGGTCGGCATGAAGATCAGCACGACAATCAGGATCGAGAACGCGGCGACGTCCTTGTACTCCACGGAGAAATAAGCCGACCAGAACGTCTCGATCAGGCCGATCGCAAGTCCGCCGAGCATGGCGCCGGGCAGCGAGCCGATGCCGCCGAGCACGGCGGCAGTGAAGGCTTTGATGCCGGCGACAAAGCCCATGAAGAAATCCACCAGGCCATAATAGAGCAGGTACATCAGGCCTGCGACCGCGGCGAGCGCGGCGCCGATCACGAAGGTCATGGAGATGGTGCGGTCGACGTCGACGCCGAGCAGCGCCGCCATGGTCTGGTCCTGTTCGCAGGCGCGCATGTCGCGTCCGAGACGGGTGCGTGAGACGAGCCAGGTGAAGATCGCCAGCAGCGCGATGGTGGTGATGACCACCATGATCTGGATGTTGGAAAGCTGGATGACGAAGCCGTCCGGGCTCTCATGCAGCGTGTAGCCGCCGGTGATGAAAGGTGGGATCGGCTTGACGCGCGCGCCTTGCGCCACCTGCGAGTAGTTGGTCAGCACGAAGGACATGCCAATCGCCGACAGCATCGGGGCGAGGCGGAAGGAATGACGCAGCGGCCGGTAGGCGATGCGCTCGATGGTCCAGCCGTAGAGCGCGGTGATCACCATCGAGACCAGCAGAACCACGAGCAGGATCACCGGGATTGCGGTGAGGCCGAGCGAGATCAGGATCAGGAAGGTGATCAGCGCAATGAAGCCGCCGATCATGAAGACGTCGCCATGGGCGAAGTTGATCATGCCGACGATGCCGTAGACCATCGTGTAGCCGATCGCGATCAGGCCGTAAATCGAGCCCAGGACGAGACCGTTGATAAGCTGCTGGGCGAAATAATCCATGGGCTGCCGTTACCAAACCTGACGCGGCTCAAAGGGAGCTCTTCGAGAGAGAGGTCGCAAGTTCTCCTCGGGCCCCGGCAGCCCTTGAGCGTTCTTCCAGTTTGTAACAGGAGGGAACTGGACGCTGCAACTGGCCAGATCTCGACATCCAGGCTTGTACAGAGGTCATTTTCGCCTTCGGCTCCCTCGAACAGCGAGGAATCGGGTTCCTGAGCAACCAAAATGGAGCGCGGCCGTTGTCTCGCCTCTGACGTTCAACAAGGGAGTTCCCCCTAATGACGAAGCAGCAGAACCAGAATCCGGGTCAGCAGAGTCAGAACCCCGGCCAGCGCACGCCTCAGCAACAGCAAGGCGGCGGCCAGAAACCCGGACAGCAGCAGCAGGATCCGATGCGCCAGGGCGACCGGCCCGGTCAGCAACAGGGTCAGGACAAGTAGTTTGGGAGCCCAGACGTGAAGAGGGGCCCTGCCGTAAGGCGGGGCCTTTTTTGTGGGCGCCCGGTCCGCCGGGCGGTTAAGGTAAACAAAGGGTTTAAATTGCCGCCACACTCTGATGCGAGTTAGCTCCGGCAAAGCCATTGCCTTCCGTTGAGGGCCTTCGGCAAAGCAAGCGGGAAGCGGCATGTTCAGGAATTGGCGGATCGGCTCGGTCAACGGCGCGCTGCTGGCGGCCTACTTCATCCCGGCCTGGACGCTGGTGGCCTTCAACATCATGGTCGCACCGGTGCACGGCCTCTACGAGCGGCCGAGCGTCGCGGTCGCCCTGTTCCTCAGCGACCATCTCGACATGGCGGGGATGAGCACGGTGCGGGCCGCCTGGCTGCTGGCCCTGGGACGGCTGACCGTCGTGGCGTTCTTTCTGATCTATCTCGCGCTGCTCTGCATCCGCCGCACGCGGAAGAATGGCGGCAGTGACGAGGCGCTCGGCATTGCCCTGGCGATCGGCAGTCTGATCTCGTTTGCCAGCATGGTGATGGCCTCGAAGGTCGGCGAGATGGCCGCGCTCCGGCTGCACGCGACCGAGCTTCTGCTTCTGCTCGGCGCGGCCATCGTCGTGGTGGTCGAGAAGCCGGCGGCAGCGCCGAAGACGGTCGAGATCGCCGCTCCCCTAGGTCTTGAGCAGGCCGAGCTCCTGCACAATCGCTGAGGCTTCCTTCACGGCGTGGTTCGCCGCCGGGACGCCGCAATAGATCGCCTGCTGCAGCAGGATTTCCTTGATGTCGTCGGGGGTGAAGCCGCCTTCGGCGAGCGCCGCACGCACATGCAGGCGGAATTCGTCCCATTGCCCGAGCGCGACCATGGTGCCGATCACCAGCACCCGTCGCGTGCGCTCGTCGAAATGCGGCCGCGTCCAGATCTCGCCCCAAGCGTAGCGGGTGATCAGGTCCTGGAAGTCGGTGTTGAAGGCGTTGCGGCTGGCGATCGACTTTTCGACCCAGGCATTGCCCAGTACCTTTCGGCGTACATTCATGCCGGCATCGCGGCGGTTCTGGTCGTCCATATCTATCCTCCTCTCTGTCATTGCGAGCGCAGCGACAGCAATCCAGAATCTTTCCGCGGAGACAGTCTGGATTTGCTTCGCTGCGCTCGCAATGACGCGTGGTGAGATCAGCGCTGCGTCAAAAATCCCACCACGGCATCTGTAAACGCGTGCGGCTGCTCGACGTTGGAAATGTGGGCGGCATCGATGATGGTCATGCCGGCGCCGGGAATGTTCGAGCGGATCAGCTCGCCCGCCGAGATCGGCGTCGCCATGTCATGGCGGCCGGCGATCACCAGCGTCGGGCTCTTGATCTTGGGAAGCAGCGCGCGATGGTCCAGTGTCGACAGCGCCTCGCAGCAGGCGAGATAGCCCTCGACGGGCGAAGCAAGCAGCATCGACTTCATCGTCGCGGTGATCTCGGGCTCGCGCTCGCGGAAGTCCTGGGTCAGCCAGCCTGCAATGACGGCATCGGCGACCGCCGCGATGCCACCCTTCTTCACAGCGTCGATGCGCTCCAGCCATTTGGTCGGTTCGGCATAATAGCAGGAGGTGTTGGCGAGGATGATCTTGCCGAAGCGTTCCGGGGCGTTCGCGCCCAGCCATTGTCCGACCATGCCGCCCATCGACAGGCCGCACCAATGCACCTTCTCGATGTTGAGATCGTCGAGGATCGCGAGCACGTCGCGGCCGAAGCGCTCCATCGTGTAGGGACCAGGCGGAACGTTGGACTTGCCATGGCCGCGGCGGTCGTAGCGGATGACGCGGAACACCTGCGTCAGCGCCTTCATCTGCGGCTCCCACATTTGCAGCGTGCAGCCCAGCGAGTTGGAGAGCATCAAGGTCGGGCCGCCGTCGCGGCCTTCGACCGAGACGTTGAGCAGGCAACCGTCGGCATCGATCATGGGCATGCGGCGTCTCCGTCGGATTCGCGGTGCTTATTCGCGATCGAGGCTGTCGAGCAGCCGGTCGATCAGCGCTTGGGAAGCTCCTTGATAGGCCATCGGCTCGAACAATGCCGCAATTTTTTCCGGCGGCAGATGAGCGGTCACAAGCGAATCAGCCGACAGTACCTCGCGCAAATGCTTCTTCTCGGCGACCGCGCGCTTGCTGGCGGCCTCAACGAGATGATGGGCATCGCTCTTGCCGATCTTCTCTGCCAGTGCAAAGGTGACCGCTTCCGCCATGATCAGGCCGTGCGTCGCATCGAGATTGCTGCGCATGCGCGCGGTGTCGACGTCAAGGCCCTCGGCGATATCAACGACGGCGGCAAGCGCGCCCGAGGTGACCAGCATCAATTGCGGCAGCGTCGGCCATTCCGCATGCCAGGGGCCGGCGCTGCGTTCGTGGTCCTGCACCTGCGCGGCAAAAATGGTCGCGGCGAGTTGCGGGGCCATGGTCGCCGCGCCGAGCGCGCTGGCGGCGGCGACTGGGTTGCGCTTGTGCGGCATAGTCGAGGAGCCGCCGCGGCCTTCGCCGGCGGGCTCGAACGCTTCGGCAACGTCGGTCTGCATCAGCAGCGAGACGTCGCGAGCGATCTTGCCGCAGCTGCCGGCGAGAATCGCAAGGCAGGACGCGGCTTCCGCGATGCGGTCGCGATGGGTGTGCCAGGGCGCATCCGGCAATGGCAGGTTCAGCTCCTGCGCCAGCCGCTCTGCAACAGCGAGTCCCTTGTCGCCGAGCGCGGCGAGCGTGCCAGCGGCGCCGCCGAATTGCAGCGCGAGACCCTCGCGGGAGAGCCGCCTGAGGCGGCAGCGGCTGCGGGCAAGGCTTGCGGCGTATTCGGCAGCCTTCAGCCCGAACGGCATCGGCAGCGCGTGCTGGAGCCAGGTGCGCGCGACCATTGCGGTGGCGCGATGGGCGCGCGCCAATGCGGCAAGACCCTTGATGGCGCGGTTGAGGTTCGCGTCCAGCGCACCGATGCCGGCGCGCAGCGTGAGCATGGTCGCGGTGTCGATGACGTCCTGGCTGGTCGCGCCCCAATGCACGTAACGCGCGGCCTCCGCATCGGCCCTGCCGACATTGGCGGTCAGCGCCTTGACCAGCGGAATCGCGAGATTGCCTGATCGCGTCGCGGCCTCGGCCAGGACTGCCATATCAAAGGAATCAGCCTTGCAGGCGGACGCGATCGGCTCCACCGCGGATGGGGGAATCACACCTGTGGCGGCTTCGGCCCGTGCCAGAGCTGCCTCGAAATCGAGCATGTTCTGGAGGGTCGACCGATCGTCGCAGACCGCGCGCATGGCGGCGCTTGACAGCATCGGCGCGAGCAGGGGGGAGAGGGATGTGCTCATATTGTGCGGGACCTAACCACCATGGCCCGCCTGTGCCAATCCCAAACCATCGGCGCAAGCTTTTTGCAGTTGCGAATATGCATTGCACGTGACCGGGGGCCGCCCTTTCCTTTACGGCGTTCGTGCGTTACTTGAGCAGCATTATAGTTGTGCGATCCGGGAGGCACCCATGGCCATGACGATGAACGGCGAAGTCCAGCTTGCGGCGCCGCGCGAGGCCGTGTGGGGCAAGCTCAACGACCCCGAGGTGCTGAAGGCCTGCATCCCCGGCTGCGAGGAGCTGGAGAAGACCGACGACGGCGGCTTTCGCGCAACGGCGAAAATGAAGGTCGGCCCGGTGTCCGCGCGCTTCAAGGGCAAAGTCATGCTCTCCGATCTCGACCCGCCCAACGGCTACAAGATCTCCGGTGAGGGTGAGGGCGGGGTGGCCGGCTTCGCTAAGGGCGGCGCGGCCGTCAGGCTCGCGGAGAAGGACGGCGGCACACTGCTCTCCTACGACGTCGAGGCGCAGATCGGCGGCAAGTTGGCGCAGCTCGGCCAGCGCCTGATCAATGGCGCCGCCAAGAAGCTGGCCGACGAATTTTTCGCGAACTTCGCCAAGGCGGTACAGGGCTGAAGGCTATCGCCTTTGGGCATGGCGCCTTGCGTCCGGGGCGATGTTGCCCCCGGGCATAATGGCCCATATGATGGGTCGGAATAATTATAAGAACCGCTTCGATGGGACCCGTCGGGGCGCTGATAGAGAGTGCTTATGGCAAAAATCTCCCTCATCGTGAACGGCAATCCGGTCACGGCCAATGTCGATCCCCGCACCCTTCTGGTGCAGTTCCTGCGCGAGAATCTGCGGCTGACCGGGACCCATGTCGGCTGCGACACCTCGCAGTGCGGCGCCTGCGTCGTGCATCTCGACGGCAAGGCCGTGAAGTCCTGCACCACGCTGGCGGTGATGGCCGATGGCCACGAGGTCAAAACGATCGAGGGGCTCGCCGCGGATGGCGCGCCGTTGCATCCGATGCAGGAGGCCTTCCGCGAACATCATGGCCTGCAGTGCGGCTTCTGCACGCCCGGCATGATCATGACCGCAATCGACATCGTGCATCGCAAGGGCCATGAGCTCGACGACCACACTATCCGCGAAGAGCTGGAAGGCAATCTCTGCCGCTGCACCGGCTATCAGAACATCGTCGCCTCGATCACCGCCGGTGCGAAGGCGATGGCCAAATCCGATCTCGCGTAGACCACGCGCGCATTCCGCGATCAGGACACACCCATGTATGAATTCAAATATCATCGCCCGGGCACCGTGCGCCAGGCGGCCAATCTCCTGGTGAAGAACGAAGACGCCAAGGTGATCGCCGGCGGCCACACGCTGATTCCCGTCATGAAGCAGCGCCTCGCCAGCCCGCCGCATCTGGTCGACCTCTCTCATATCGAGGGGCTCGACACGATCGAGATGAAGGGGCGCTCGCTGGTGATCGGCGCCACCGCCAAGCATGCCGAGGTAGCAAGCTCCCCGATCGTCGGCGAGGCGATCCCGGCGCTCGCCAACCTTGCGGGCGGAATCGGCGATCCCGCCGTGCGTCACAAGGGCACGATCGGCGGCTCGCTCGCCAACAACGATCCGACCGCGGATTATCCGGCCGCGGTCCTCGCGTTAGGGGCGACCATCGTCACCAATAAGCGCCGCCTGAAGGCGGAAGAGTATTTCCAGGGCCTGTTCTCGACCGCGCTGGAAGCCGACGAGATCATCACCAAGGTGATGTTTCCGCTGCCGAAGAAGGCGGCCTATGTCAAATTCCGCAACCAGGCTTCGCGCTACGCGCTGGTCGGCGTGTTCGTGGCGCGGCGTCCGTCGGACGTGCGCGTCGCCGTCACCGGTGCCGGCTCCGAAGGCGTGTTCCGCGTCACCGCCTTCGAGGAGGCCCTGAAGAAGCGCTTCTCGTCGAAGGCGCTTGACGGCATCGTGATGCCGCCCCAAGGCCTCAACAGCGACATCCACGGCAGCGCCGAGTACCGTGCGCATCTCATCGGCGTGCTGACGCGCCGCGCCGTCGATGCCGCCAATGCCAAGGAATGAGCTGACCTCATTCCGCGGCCCAAACTGTCCCCGGTGAGGGCGTAGTGAGACTGGCTTTTTCATGACTTCAGCGGCCAATTCTTCCGGTGCTTTGCCGGCATCGGTCGATGCGATGCTCGAACTCCTGACCTCGCGCGGCTACCTCGCCGAGCGGTCGCTGGCCACGGTGACCTATCTGTCGCTGCGCATGGGCCGGCCGCTGTTCCTGGAAGGCGAGGCCGGCGTCGGCAAGACCGAGATCGCCAAGGTGCTTTCGGCGGCGCTGGGGCGGAAATTGATCCGCCTTCAGTGCTACGAGGGCCTTGACGTCTCCTCCGCGGTCTATGAGTGGAACAGCGCCGCGCAGATGATCGCAATCCGGATGGCGGAAGCGGCCGGCGACACCGATCGCGACCAGCTATCGAGCGACATCTTCGCGGACCGTTACATGATCAAGCGGCCGCTCCTCCAGGCGCTGGAGCCCGACGTCGCGGGTCCGCCGGTGCTGCTGATCGACGAACTCGACCGCGCCGACGAGGCGTTCGAGGCGTACCTGCTCGAAATCCTCAGCGACTTCCAGGTGACGATCCCCGAATTCGGCACCGTGAGGGCGCCGCACCCGCCGATCGTCATCATCACCTCCAACCGCACCCGCGAGATCCACGACGCGCTGAAGCGGCGCTGTCTCTATCACTGGGTGGATTATCCCGCCGCCGAGCGGGAGCTCGCGATCGTCAAGACGCGCGTGCCCGGCATCTCGGCGAAGCTTTCGCAGCAGGTCGTACGCTTCGTCCAGGCGCTGCGCAACCAGGACTTCTACAAGTCGCCGGGTGTCGCCGAGACCATCGATTGGGCCACCGCTTTATCGGAGCTCGACGCCCGCTCGCTGACCCCGCAAGTGGTCGGTGATACGCTGGGCGCGCTGCTCAAATACCAGGACGACATCACCCGGATGCAGGGCGATGCCATGCAGAAGGTGCTGAAGGACGCCACGAGCGAGTCGTAGGGGCCGTCGTTCCGGGGCGCGACGCAGTCGCGAACCCGGAATCTCGCGCCGCAATCTCTGGATTCCGAGTTCGCCGCTTGAGCGGCGCCCCGGAATGACGGAGAGAGGGATTAGGCCATGGCTATCAACCATCTTGCCCCCGAGCAGACCGAGCAGTTCGCCGACAATATCGTCGGTTTTGCCCGCGCGCTGCGTGCGTCGGGAATGCCGGTGGGCCCAGGCGCCGTCATCGATGCCATGAGCGCGCTCCAGGTGATCGATATCGGCAGCCGCACCGATGTCTTCGCCACGCTTGAGGCCATCTTCGTCAAGCGCCACGAGCATGCGCTGATCTTCAAGCAGGCTTTCAACCTGTTCTTCCGCGCCTCCGAGGAGTGGAAGCACATGCTGGATTCGGTGCCGCTGCCGGAGCAGGCCAGGAAGAAGCCGCAGGCAGGCTCCCGCCGCGTGCAGGAGGCGATGTCGCAGCCGCGCATGACGGAGACGCCGCAGCACCAGGAGCAGGATCTGCGCCTGTCGGTCTCCGACAAGGAGATCCTCCAGAAGAAGGACTTTGCGCAGATGAGCGCGGCCGAAATCGCTGAGGCGCTTCGCGCCGTCGAGCGGATGCGGCTGCCGCAAGCCGAGCTCCTGACGCGCCGGCGCCGGCCCGATGCACGCGGGCTACGCCTCGACCTGCGCCGCACGCTCCGAGCATCTTTACGCACTGGCGGCGACATCATCGACATCCATCGCCTTGGACGGATCGAGAAGCCCGCGCCGATCGTTGCGCTGCTCGATATCTCGGGCTCGATGAACGAATACACCCGCCTATTCCTGCATTTTCTCCATGCCATCACCGATGCGCGCAAGCGCGTCTCGGTATTCCTGTTCGGCACCCGGCTGACCAACGTCACCCGCGCCCTGCGCCAGCGCGACCCTGATGAGGCGCTGGCGAGCTGCTCGGCCTCGGTCGAGGATTGGGCCGGTGGCACGCGGATCTCTGCCTCGCTGCACAACTTCAACAAATTGTGGGCGCGGCGCGTGCTGAGTCAGGGTGCCATTGTGCTGCTGATCTCCGACGGGCTGGAGCGAGAGGCCGATTCCAAGCTGGCCTTCGAGATGGACCGGCTGCACCGATCCTGCCGGCGGCTGATCTGGCTGAACCCGCTGCTCCGGTTCGGCGGTTTCGAGGCCAAGGCGCAGGGCATCAAAATGATGCTCCCCCACGTTGACGAATTCCGCCCGGTACATAATTTGAGTTCGATCCAGGAGCTGATCACCACGCTCTCCCAGCCGCTGCCGCCGCATCACCGCAGCCTGATCCGCTCCGCAGCTTGAGAGGCCACCCATGCTCGATCGCGACGAGGATATTCTGAAGGCGGCGGAGGACTGGCAGAAGGCGGGCCGTGGGGTTGCGCTCGCCACCGTCGTGGAGACCTGGGGCTCGGCGCCGCGTCCGGCGGGCTCGAGTCTCGTCATTAATGACGAGGGCACGTTCTTGGGCTCCGTCTCCGGCGGCTGCGTCGAGGGCGCCGTGGTCACCGAAGCCATGGACGTGATCGAGAGTGGCAAGCCCAAGATGCTGGAGTTTGGCGTGGCCGACGAGACCGCCTGGAATGTCGGGCTGTCCTGCGGCGGCACCATCCGCGTCTTCGTCGAGAAGGTCGGCTAGCCGTGAAGCTCGCGATCCTGCACGAACTCAACGCCGAGCGCGCCGCGCGCCGGCCGGTTATTCTGGTGACGGACACCGAAAGCGGCGAGCAGCGCCTGGTGAAGGCGAAGGACTTTGCCAAAGATCCGCTGCGCGCAGAGCTGGAAAAGCAGCTTCGCACGGGCAAGAGCGCCAATGTCGAGGCCGGCGGCAAGAAGCTGTTTCTCAACGTCTATGCGCCGACCGCCAAGCTCGTCATCGTCGGCGCGGTGCATATCAGCCAGGCCTTGGCGCCGCTGGCGCGCTCGCTTGGCTACGACGTCACTGTGGTCGATCCACGCACGGCATTTGCAAGCCCTGAGCGCTTCCCCGATATTCCGCTGATCGCCGAATGGCCCGACACCGCGCTGCCGCCGCTCAATGTCGATGCCTACACCGCCTTCGTCGCGGTAACGCACGATCCCAAGATCGACGATCCCGCGCTGCTGCACGCCTTCGAGCGCAATTGCTTCTACATCGGTGCGCTCGGCTCGCGGAAGACGCACGCCAAGCGCGGCGACCGGCTGCGGGCGCAGGGCGCGAAAGAAAGCGACATCGCGCGCATCCATGCGCCCATTGGCCTGGCGATCGGCGCGGTCTCGCCGGCCGAGATCGCGGTGGCGATCATGGCCGAGATCACGGCGGTGTTGCGCCTGCCTCCGAAAGAAAAAGAAGAAGCGGCATGAAGTTCGGCCCGGCGAGTCCGAGGGATGCGATCGGTGGGGTGACCGTCCACACCCTGCGGCAGGGACCGCTGGTGCTCAAGAAAGGCACGACGATCGGCCCCACCGAGGTCGAAGCGCTGGAGCGCGCCGGCATCAAGGAGATTGTCGTGGTGCGCATGGAGCCGGGCGACGTCTCCGAGGACGTTGCGGCCGCCAGCATCGCGCTTGCCGTCGGCGGCGAGGGCATCCAGGTCGAGCGCGCCTTCACCGGCCGCGCCAATTTGTTCGCCGCGCGGGCGGGCGTGCTGGTGATCGACCGCGCCGCGGTCGACCGCATCAACAATGTCGACGAGGCCATCACCTTTGCCACGCTGCAGGCGTTCAAGCCGGTGGTCGAGGGCGAGATGGTCGGCACCGTCAAGATCATCCCGTTTGGCATCGGGGAGAGTTTGCGCGATGCCGCGGTGAAGGCCGCCGGCAAGGACGTTCTCAGAATCGCCCCTTACGTCATCAAGCGTGTTGGGGTGGTCTCGACTCTCCTGCCGGGCCTGTCTTCCAAGGTTATCGACAAGACGCTGCGCGTCACTGCCGAGCGCCTTGCACCGGCCGGCGCCAGCATCATCGCCGAGCGGCGGGTCCCGCATGAGGAGCAGGCGCTGTCGGCTGCGATCAAGGAGTTGCTCGGGCTGGGCGCTGAGCTCGTGATCGTGTTCGGCGCGTCCGCCATCGCCGATCGCCGCGACGTGATTCCGGCGGCCGTCACCGGCATCGGTGGTGAGATCGAGCATTTCGGCATGCCGGTCGATCCCGGCAATCTGCTGCTGATCGCCCGCGCCGGCGAAGTCCCCGTGCTGGGCGCACCCGGCTGCGCGCGCTCGCCGGTCGAGAACGGTTTTGACTGGGTGCTAATGCGACTGCTCGCCGGCATCAAGGTGACGCGGTCCGAGCTGATGGGCATGGGCGTCGGCGGCCTCCTGATGGAGATCGTGACGCGGCCGCAGCCGCGCGCAAAACCCGACACCGAGGGCAACAGTCAGGTCGCCGCCATCGTGCTGGCGGCGGGCCGCTCCACCCGGATGGGCGGACCGAACAAGCTGCTCGCGGAGTTCGAAGGCAAGAAGCTGGTGCGGATCGCCACCGAGCAGGCACTGGCCTCCCGGGCATCCGAGGTGATCGTCGTCACCGGCCACCAGGCCGACCTGGTCGAGCAGGCGCTGCAAGGCCTGAAGGTCAAATTCGTCCGCAACCCGGATTTCGCCGGCGGCATCGCGAGCTCAGTCAAGGCCGGCATCGCGGCCGTGCCCGAGGCCTGCGATGGCGCCGTGGTTTGCCTCGGCGACATGCCGCTGATCGACGCCGGCCTGATCGACCGCCTCATCGACGGCTTTGCGCCGGACCGCGGCAACCTCATTGTCGTGCCCGTCAGCGAAGGCCGCCGCGGCAACCCGGTGCTGTGGTCGCGTCGCTTCTTCAAGGAGTTGATGACGCTCGATGGCGACGTTGGCGCGCGACACTTGATCGCCAAGCACACCGAAGCGGTGGCCGAAGTGCCCGTCGACGGCGAGAGCGCCTTCCTCGACATCGACACCCCGCAGGCCCTGGAAGCGGCACGGCGCGGATGACAGTGTCGTAGCAACCCTCGCAAGTCGCCCATTTCAACCACCCGTTCACCATCTGGAAACGACCGCCGCTTAGAGTCGCCTTCGCCTGCCTTGGGGGGAGGGGTTTTTCCATGGCTTCGAACGTCGTCGCGCGCCGTTGCGCGATGTTTTTCTTTGCGCTCTCGGTTTGTGTCTCCGGCGCCCGTCACATCACCGAAGCTCACGCCGCCGGTGCCATCGCGGTCGGCAAGTGCGGCGCCTATGGCCATGCCTATGATTGCGGCGCCGAGCACGAGGCCCGGGCCGCGGCACAGAAGCAGTGCAAGGGTGATTGCACCACCGTCACGATGAAGCGCGCCTGTGCTGCGATGTCGGTCGATCTCGCCAACCCGTGCGGCGCTATGGTTATGCCGTCAAGCCGAAGATCTCGGCGTCGCTGAATGCGGCGACGCGCGAATGCTACAAATACGGCGGCAAGGAATGCGTGATCCGCGCCTGGGCCTGCGACGCCAAGGGTTGATCCCTCGAGCGCTGAATCTTCTTGCTGGCATTCCGGGGCGATGCGTAGCATCGCGCGTGGAATGACAGTTAGGAATACACATGCAGTTCGACACCAAGATCGCCATCGTGATCCGCACCGATCTCCAGGCCTGGCAGAAGCTCAACGTCGCGTCTTTCCTCACCAGCGGCATCGCCGCGGCCTTTCCGGAATGTATCGGCGAAGACTATGAAGACGCCTCGGGCACGAAATATCACGCGCTGATCGGCCAGCCGATCCTGATCTATGGCGCCGATGGTCCGGCATTATCGCGCGCGCTCGACCGGGCGCTGACGCGCAACGTCAAGCCGGCGGTCTATACCGAGGACATGTTCAAGACCACGCACGATGCCGCCAATCGCGAGGCGGTGAGGGGCGTGGCGCGCGCCGAGCTTAATCTCGTCGGCATCGCGATGCGTGCCGAGCGCAAGGTGATCGACAAGATCGTCGACGGTCTGAAGTTTCACAGTTGAATTTAGCTGCTGGTGTTTCACCTCTCCCGCTCGCAAGCGGGAGAGGGAACGCACCTCACCCCGGCGGCATGCCATCGAACTTTAGCAGGCTGGGGTCGAGGCCGTCCCAGTCATGGCCGCGCGCGGCGAAAGTGACCGCCTGCGGCTTGTAGCGGGCGGGCTCGTCGAGGCTTGCGGCGCGGATCGTGAAGACGTCGGGCTGTGCCGCGAAGGTCATGTACACAGGCACGCCGCATTGCGTGCAGAAACCACGCGTCTTGACGTTGCCGCTGTCGGCGACCATGTCCCAATGCTTAGCCTCGCCGGTCACCGTGACGCCGGCGCGTGCGAACGTCGCGTACGAGCCATGCCCGCTGCCGCTTTCCCGCTGGCAGTCCCGGCACTGGCAGTGGTTGCTGAACAACGGCTCGCCGGCAATTGAATAGCGGATCGCGCCGCAGGCGCAGCCACCGGTATAGGGTTTGTCCATCGCGATATCTCCTCACGTCTCGCCGCTGATCTCGTCGAGCTGTCTGACGACTTTTTTCCAGCCGCCGCTCATCACGTCGTAGGCCGACTCGTTCCTCGGCATGACGAAGCCCGCATGGATCAGGCGGATCCGCGTGCCGGCTTCGACCGGGGCGAGGGACCACGTCACGACAGTGTCGAGCGGCGCGCCGTAACCGGTGTTGCGCTCATCGCCGCCTTTCCAGGCGTAGACAAGACGCCTGTTAGCCACCACCTCGAGAACCCGGCAATGAATGACGCCGTCCCAGGCACCGCCCGGGGTGGTCTGGAATGTGAAGGTGTTGCCTTCAACCGGCTCGAAGCCGGTCGGCTTCATCAGCCAACGCCCGATCAACTCGGCACTGGTCAGCGCCTTCCAGATCGTCTCCGGCGCATGAGGGAGCACTTCGTCAACGACGATGTCCCGGACGATATCTTGGGTCTCGGCTTTCAACTCGGCTGCACTCACGGATCGATCTCCTTCAAGAGGTCACGCAGGTTCTGGAAGCGCTCGCGCCAGAACACGCCGTAATGGTCCATCCAGGTGACCAGGGGCTCGAGCCCTTGCGGCGCGGCGCGGTAGTAGACATTGCGGCCCTCGGCGCGCTCGGCGACGAGGCCGGCCTGCTTGAGGGATTTCAGGTGCTGCGAGATCGCGCCCTGGGTCACGCCGCTGCCGCGTGTCAGCTCGGCGACGCTGATTTCCCGGCTGTCGAAGACGCGTTCAAATACGGCGCGGCGGGTCGGATCGGCGAGGGCGCGCATCACGGCCGTTACGGGGTTGGGGGTGGCTTCCATCATGAGAGACATATTAGCATACACTAATTCATTAGTAAATGCTAATTCGTCACGTCCGGCGCTGTTCTGTCACTTGTTGACAATGACTGACTAGTCAGTCATATATTACGCATGACGAAGAAGCCAGCCAGAACGCTCGCATCCGCGGCTCAAGCCGCGAGCCAGACACCCGAAGTCGGCGCTGAGGCCGAGGCCCGCGTTTCAAATCGGGCCGCCCGGGCCGCGGAGCGGCGCGCGGCGATCGTGGAGGCGGCGATGGACGAGTTCAT
Organism: Bradyrhizobium sp. 179; assembly: GCF_023073535.1. Taxonomy (NCBI): domain Bacteria; kingdom Pseudomonadati; phylum Pseudomonadota; class Alphaproteobacteria; order Hyphomicrobiales; family Nitrobacteraceae; genus Bradyrhizobium; species Bradyrhizobium sp. 179. Next base: position 117,003 of record NZ_JADPJR010000028.1, read on the forward strand.
CGCCCGCGGCTTTGCCGCGACCCGGCTCGACGACATCGCCAAACGGGCCGGCGTCGCCAAAGGCACGATTTACCTGCACTTCAAGGACAAGGAATCGATGTTCGAGGAGTTGGTGCGCACCGTGATCGTGCCGGTGGTCACACGCCTCACGACGCTGCCGCCGCCGACCGGAACGGTCCGCGACCTTGTCGAGACCTTTGCCAGCAACTTTCTGAAGGAGGTCATCGGCACCAGGCGCGGCGACCTCGTGCGCCTGATCGTGGCGGAGGGGCCGCGCTTTCCGTCCGTCGCCGATTTCTACTACCGCGAGGTCGTCTCGCGCGGAATTGCGGGCATGCGCGCGCTGATCGAGCTCGGCATCGCCCGTGGCGAGATCCGCGAGAAAAATCTCGCGCGGTTTCCCCAGATCATGGTTGCGCCCGCCATGATCGCAGTGATTTGGCAGAGCTTGTTCGCACGGCACGCGCCGCTCGACGCGCAGGAGATGCTGCGCGTCCATCTCGATTTGATTTTTGGCGAACGGAGGACGACATGAGGTCGTCACAAATCATGTCTCACCTCATCCTGAGGAGCGCGGAAGGCGCGTCTCGAAGGATGCAGGCTCGGCTGTGGCTCCTCGCCCTTCGAGACGCCGCGGAGCCTGTCATCGGGCCGCGCTCCGCGCGGACCCGTTGGCGGCTCCTCAGGGTCAGGGAGCGACAGCTGTCGCGCCTTTGCTCGATCGTGGTGCTGGCGATCGTAACCTCGCTTGCCGGCTGCCAGGAGAAGCGCGATCCCGGCTTCCAGGGCTGGGTCGAGGCCGACATGATCTTCGTCAGCCCGGACGAAGCCGGCCGCGTGACCAAGCTCAACGTCCGCGAGGGCGAGGAGGTCAAGCTCGGCGATCACCTCTATTCCGTCGATGACGACCTCCAGCTTGCCGATCTCAACCAGCAGAAGGCGACGCTGGCGAATGCGCAGCAGACCTATGACCGGGCGGCCTCGCTGAGCAAAACCGGCTCCGGCACGCAGGCCAATCTCGATTCTGCTGTTTCAGCTCTACGGGTGGCGCAAGCGCGGGTGGCGACGTCGGAGACGCGGCTAGCGCGCCGCAAGGGCTTTGCGCCGGTCGCCGGCACCATCCAGCAGATCTACTTCCGCGAGGGCGAAATGGTGGCGGCGCAGCGGCCGGTGCTCTCGATCATGCCGCCCGGCAACATGAAGCTGCGCTTCTTCGTGCCGGAGACCGAGCTGCCGAAGCTCGCCATCGGGGACACAGTGCGCATCGCCTGCGACAATTGCGCGGCCGATCTCACCGCAAAGATCTATTTCATCGCGACCTCGGCCGAATACACCCCGCCGGTCATCTACAGTCTCGATGAGCGCAACAAGCTGGTCTATCTGATCCAGGCGCGGCCCTCGCGCCCCGACGCCTTGCGCGTCGGACAGCCGATCAACGTCTATCTCGATCCGAAGACACCGGTGGCGGACAGGCGATGAGCGGCGGCAACGGCATCGCGATCGACGTCAAGGGCCTGACCAAGTCGTTCGGGGGCCGCGAGGTCGTGCACGATCTGTCGATGCAGGTGAGGCGCGGCTCGATCTACGGCTTCCTCGGGCCGAACGGCTCGGGCAAGACCACCACCATCCGCATCCTCTGTGGCCTGCTCACGCCCGACAGCGGCGAGGGCACCTGTCTCGGCTACGACATCCGCCGCGATGCCGAAAAGATCAAGCGCCAGGTCGGCTACATGACCCAGCGCTTCAGCCTATATCAGGATCTCTCGGTGCGCGAGAACCTCGAATTCGTCGCGCGGCTCTATGGCCTCACTGACGCGCGCGGCGCTGCGCGGGACATGATCAAGCGGCTCGGACTGTCGGGCCGCGAGGAGCAGCTGGCCGGCGAGCTCTCCGGCGGCTGGAAGCAGCGCCTGGCACTCGGGGCCTGCACGCTGCCCAATCCGCAACTCCTGCTGCTCGACGAGCCGACCGCCGGCGTCGATCCCAAGGCGCGGCGCGACTTCTGGAACGAGATTCACGCGCTCGCCGCCGACGGCCTCACCGTGCTGGTCTCGACCCATTACATGGACGAGGCCGAGCGCTGTCACGAGATCGCCTATATCGCCTATGGTCATCTCCTGACGCATGGCACGGTGGAGCAGGTGATCGCCAAATCCGCGCTCACCACCTACACGGTCACGGGCGAAGACCTCAATGAGATCGCGGCCGGGCTCACGGGCAAGCCCGGCATCGACATGGTGGCGCCGTTCGGCACCTCGCTGCACGTTTCGGGGCGCGACGTCGCTGCGCTCGAGGCCAGCATCGAGCCGTGGCGCGAAAGAAGCGGCCTGCACTGGCAGAAATCGTCGCCATCGCTCGAAGACGTGTTCATCGAGCTGATGAGCCGCTCCAAGGACAATTTCCAGTAAGGACAATTTCCAATGAGCGCTGTCGATCATCCCGCGCCCGTCCACGAAATCCGGGAACGCTTCGGCTTCTGGAAGCGCTCCTATGCGATGCTGGTCAAGGAGTTCATCCAGCTGAGGCGCGACCGCGTCTCGTTCGCCATGATCGTGATGCTGCCGGTGATGCAGCTCATGCTGTTCGGCTATGCCATCAACACCACACCACGTAACCTGCCGAGCGCGGTGCTGCTCCAGGAGGACTCCGATCTCGCCCGCTCGATCCTGAAGGCGCTGGAGAACACCGCCTATTTCCGCTTCCTCTATGAAGTGCACGATGTCGACGATTTCGACAATCTGCTGAAATCCGGCAAGGTGCTGTTCGGCGTCGAGATCCCGCGCGGCTTCGAGCGGGCGGTGCGGCGCGGCGACAGGCCGGCGCTGCTGGTCGCGGCCGACGCCACCGATCCGGTTGCGGCAAGCTCGGCGATCGGTTCGCTCGGCATGGTGGTGCAGACCGCGCTCAAGCACGATCTCTATATCGGCGATCCCCCGGAGATGCCGTTCGAGATCCGCGCCCATGCCCGCTACAATCCGGCCGCGGCCTCCAGCCTCAACATCGTGCCGGGCCTCGTCGGCACCATCCTCACCATGACCATGCTGATCTTCACCGCGCTGTCGGTCACGCGCGAGGTCGAGCGCGGCACCATGGAGAGCCTGTTGTCGATGCCGATCAAGCCAATCGAGGTGATGTTCGGCAAGATCGTGCCTTACGTCCTGGTCGGCTTCCTCCAGGCCTTCCTCATCATTGGCATTGGTGTCGGCCTGTTCGGCGTGCCCCTGCTTGGCAATCTGTTCCTGCTGGCGCTGCTCTCGACGCTGTTCATCACCACGAATCTGTCGATCGGCTACACGATTTCCACGCTGGTGCAGAACCAACTTCAGGCCATGCAGATGTCGATGATGTTCTTTCTGCCCAGCATCCTGCTCTCCGGCTTCATGTTCCCGTTCGCGGGCATGCCGGCCTGGGCGCAATATCTCGGCGAGGGCCTGCCGCTGACCCATTATCTGCGCATTGTCCGCGCCATCATGCTGAAGGGCGCGACCATGCAGAACCTGCGCTTCGACACGCTGGCGCTGGCGGCCCTGATGCTGCTTGCCATGACCATCGCCGTGACGCGCTTCCGCCGCACGCTGGATTGAGGCAAGATGCCCCCGAAATCGAGGGGCGGAATGGCGAAATTTGCGAGCAGGAAGACGCGGCAGCATGCCGTGCTATCGGACGATTTCGAGCGTGAGCTGACGCGGGAGGTGCTGCGCACCGAGCTGTTGCGGGTGCGCGCGCTGATCATGACGGGCTGCGTCATGATGTTGTTCCTCACCGCGATCTATCTGATCGATCCCGCTGTCGTGAACCGGGTCTGGCGCGGAACGGAAGGGCTGATCGAGGTCTATGGCCTTCTGGCCGGCTTCATCCTGTTCGAAGTCTGGGTCCACACCCAGATCAGGAAGAACCTCCGCCTCGATCGCGACCTGCCGGTGATCAGGCGCTATATCGGCACGCTGATCGAGACCTCGCTGCCCACGGCGATTCTCATCCTGCAAATCCGGACCATGGGCGCGAGCCAGGCGCTCGGCTTCGCGGTGCCGCTGATGTACTTCATTTTCGTTATCCTCTCGACCCTGCGGCTCGATTTCTGGCTCTCCACCTTCACGGGTTTCGTGGCCGCCGCCGGACTTCTGACCGTCGCGCTGTATTACAATTCGGCGAGCGAAGCCGGCGAGCCCCAGATCTATTTCCACGCCGTGCGCAGCCTTGTCATCATGATCTGCGGCGTGCTCGCCGGCGCCGTCGGCGCGCAGCTGCGGCGGCAATTTGCCGCGAGCATCGCGGCGGCGACCGCGCGCGACCGGGTGACTAATCTGTTCGGCCAACACGTCTCCCCGCAGGTGGTGGAACGGCTGATGACGGCGGGAACGAGCGCCAGCGGTGATCTCCGCCGCGTCGCGGTGATGTTCGTCGACTTCCGCGGCTTCACGGCCGGCGCGCAGTCGCGCACGCCTCGGGAGGTGGTCGACCGGCTCGATGGCGCCTTCGCAATATTGGTCGACATTCTCGATCGCCACGGCGGTATCGTGAACAAGTTCTTGGGCGACGGCTTTCTCGCGCTGTTCGGCGCGCCGCTGGAAGCCTCCGACGCCGCGCATCGCGCGGTCGCCGCAGGCCGCGAGATGCTGACCGCAATGAATCGCATCAACGCGCAAACCAGCTGGCCGCTGCGGATCGGCATCGGCATCCACTTCGGCGAGGTTGTCGCCGGCAATATCGGCTCGCCCCGGCGCAAGGAATACACGGTCATCGGCGATACCGTGAACTTCGCCTCGCGGCTGGAGGCGCTGAACAAGGAGTTCGGCTCCCAGCTCCTGATTTCCGCAGCCGTCCGCGAAGTGCTGGGCGACGACGGCAGCGATGCCGTGGCGCTGGGCGAGGTCGAGGTGCGCGGCTATGAGCGGCCGGTCGCGGTGTTTCAGCTGGGGTGAGCGCTGTCTGGAATGGGGCGTAGGCAAGGCGCGCTCACCGTCTCCTCCGCGAATGCTCCGATTGCTCCGAATTTTGGGGCATGACGGGCGATGCCGCCGGCCTGTAGTGTTGCCGAAGACGCGGCCGGTTGCGGCCTCGACTTGCATGAGGAAACGAAAGATGCAGCGCCGCTACATCACCGTCGATGTGTTCACCGACCGCGCCTTTGGCGGCAATCAGCTCGCCGTGGTGCTCGATGCCGGCGGGCTCTCCACTGGGCAGATGCAGGCGATCGCCACCGAGTTCAACTACTCCGAGACGACTTTCGTGCTGCCGCCGCGCGACAAGGTGAATGATGCCGAGGTGCGCATCTTTACCCCCGTCAGGGAGATGCCCTTTGCGGGTCATCCGAATGTCGGCACGGCCTTCGTACTGGCGACGATCGCCAAGGAGCCGAAGCCGCGCCTGCTGTTTGAAGAGAAGGCCGGACTCGTGCCGGTCGACATCCGGCGGGAGCAGGGGCGGGTGGTGAGCACCGAGCTCACCGCGCCGCAGCCGCTGTCCCGGCTGTCGCAATTGTCTGCCCTGGATGCCGCGAGCTGCATTTCGCTCAGCGCGGAGGATATCAAGGTCGAGCGTCACATGCCGCAGGTTGTCGGCGTTGGAACGCCATTTCTGGTGATCGAGCTGCATTCGCGCGATGCGCTCAAGCGGGCGAGGTCCGATGCGGCGGCCTTCGGCCGGGTATTTCCGCGCGACGGCGCGGTCTCGGCCTGGTTCTATACGCGCGATGTGCCCGCGGCGGAGGCGCCCTGTGAGCTTCAAGCGCGGATGTTCATGCGCGGTGCCGGCGGTCTCGCCGAGGATCCTGCCACCGGCAGTGCCACGGTCGCGGCGGCCGCGCTGTTCGCCGAGCTCGACCCCGCGCGCGACGGCGAATTCAAGCTCACGGTCGGTCAAGGTTTTGACATGGGCCGTCCGAGCCTGCTGCTGACGCGCGTATGCAAGCAAAACGGCAAGATCCGCTCCGCCCATGTCGGTGGCAGCTGCGTGCAGATGATGGAAGGGACGTTCAAGCTTGCGGGGGAGGGCTGATTTGTCGTTCCGGGACAGCGCGTAGCGCTGAGCCCGGAAGCCGTCCACCAACTCTGCCGCCCGCTGGATTCTCAGGTGCGCAATTGCGCACCGTAGTTCGCGCTGACGCACGCTCCGGAGTGGCGAAGCGCTACACCTGCCGCCCCACCAGATTCGTCACCGCCACGCCATCGCGCTCCTCGATGATCTCCGCGATCATCTGGCGGTGGCAATGGGTGTGGTCGCGCTCGTAGCAGAGCAGGCACACCGGGCCGGCCTTCTTCACCAGCGCCGAGAGCTCGTCCATCTCTTCCCTCGCCTGCGGCGTCTTCAGGTGCTTTGAATAGATCTTTTCCAGCACGTCGTATTGCCCGCTGCGCGCGGCGAGCCGGCCTTCCTTCGGAGTGCCGAGCGCGGCGAGGTGGATATAGCCGATGCCGCGCTCATCGAGGCCCGCGGACAGCTGCTTCTTGGAAAAGCCCGGCCGGCGCGAGGACGTCACCGCGCGCACGTCGACCACGAGCTTGACGCCGGCCTGCTCCAGCTCGTCGAGAACCGCTTTGGGCGGTGTCTGCTCATAGCCGATGGTGAAGAGCTTTTTCGCCTTCGCCATGGACCCATCCTCAGCTCACCCGCGCGATCAGTTCCATGGCGCCATGCGGTGCGCGCACCTTGCCCTCGTGGATGACGTAGGCGAACACGTCGCGCGGCTCCTTCTTCGGCTTGGCCTTGTCAATCTTCGGCAGGTCATCAGGTTCACTGCCAGAAGCCCAGGCCCGAAAGCGCGCGGCCCAGGCATCGAGCTGCTTCGGCGGATAGCAGGTCTTGATCTCGTCATTGCCCTTCTGAAGCCTTGCATAGACGAAGTCGCCGGCGACGTCGGCAATCGCCGGATATTTGCCGTGCTCGGCGAACACCACCGGCGTCTCGAATTCGCGGATCAGCGCAACGAAATCCGGCGTGCAGAAGCTGTCATGGCGCACTTCCACGACATGGCGCAGCGCGCGTCCGTCGAGCTGGCGCGGCAGCAGCTCCAGAAACTTGCCGAAATCGGCGCCGTCGAATTTTTTCGTCGGCGCGAACTGCCAGAGCACCGGCCCGAGATGGTCGCCGAGCTCCAGCACGCCGGAATCGTAGAACCGCTTGATGGAATCGCCCGCCTCGGCGAGCACGCGGCGATTGGTGGCGAAGCGCGGTCCCTTCACCGAGAACACGAAACCCTCGGGCACCTCGCTCGCCCATTTGCGAAAGCTCTCCGGCTTCTGTGAGCCGTAATAGGTGCCGTTGATCTCGATCGAGGTCAGCTTCGAGGCGGCGTACGATAGCTCCTTGGCCTGCGTCAGCTTCTCCGGATAGAACACGCCGCGCCAGGGCTCGAAAGTCCAGCCGCCGATGCCGATGAAAATGTTGCCGGATTTTTTTGACGCGGTTTTTGCTTTGGCCACGGAAGGATCTCGCATCGACGGGGAGGGACCTCATCCTAATCAAACCAGTTGTGATTGGCCAGTTGGCCGGCCCTGTCTAAGCTCGCGCCTGGACCCGCGAAAAAAGGAGAACAAGATGCGGATGCTGTTGCTGGGAGCCGCGCTCGTCATGATGACATCTGCTGCCATGACATGTTCTGCTTTGGCGGATGACGACGACGCCAAAAGCGCACAGAAACTTGCCCAGCAGGGCCGCGACGATTACTGGCATTGCCTGGCGCGGGAATATTCCCGCGACTCTAATCAGGGCCTGTCGGAACAGGATTTTGGCCGTTCGGTCGCGGGCGCCTGTCCATCGGAGCGGCAATATTACCGCGTGGTGCTGCTCGATTATCTCACCACGCAGTACCCCAACATCGATGCCGGCGCCCATCTCGCTACCGCAAACAGGGCGGTGGAGTCGGCGCAGAAGGACATTGTGATGGCCTACATCAAGCACCGGCCGCCGCAGAAATAGCTCCATTGAGCGTTGCGGCCCGGCGAACCCTTCCGGCTGCGCGGTCATCCATGATATCACTGGGCGCATCTGGAACAGGGATGGGTCCATGTCGTCTGAGTCAGTGGGGGGCATTCTGGGCGCGATCGTCGCGGCGGCCGTGCTTGCGGTCGCCGTCGTATTCGGCCCGATTGGCCAGTACGGCAAGCCGCCCAAGCCGGTAAAAGTCGAATCAGCCCCTGCCGCGGCACCCGCCGCCCCGGCCGCGCCGGCGCCCCGAGGGCCAGTGATTCGGGAAGTGCCGAACCAATAGGAGGCGGAAAGTGCCCTGAAGGGGCCCTTGCGGAGCGGCCTCGCCATTCCTATCTAACTTCTAACGGCGACGTTGAGTGACGTTCTCCGTCGTTGGAACGACCTTGGAATAGCTCAGGCCTGCGCCGGATGTACGTGCGGCCCGCCGTTCCGGGGTCGTTGGCATTTTAGGGCCTCTTTTGGGCCGTTGCCCACACAACCCCCGGCTTGGTAGCGCAACAACTTGGCAGCGCCAGACGCGGCGGCTATACGCTCCGTCATGAATGAAGCGATCAGACCGGGCGCCGACAACCTGCCGCAGGCTCAAGAGGGGCCGGAACTGTCGGTGATCGTTCCGACTTTCAACGAGCGCGACAACGTCACGGTGCTGTACCGGCGGCTGGAGGCGACGCTCGCCAGCGTCGCCTGGGAAGTCGTGTTCGTCGACGACAATTCGCCCGACGGCACCTGGGACGTTGTGCGTGCACTGGCGCAGCGCGACAGCCGTGTGCGCTGTGTCCGCCGCATCGGCCGCCGCGGCCTGTCGGGCGCCTGCATCGAGGGCATCCTCGCCTCGAGCGCACCCTATGTGGCCGTGATCGACGCCGACCTTCAGCATGACGAGACGCAACTGCCGAAGATGCTGTTGCTGCTCGCGAGCGATCAAGCCGACATCGTGGTCGGCAGCCGCTACATCGAGGGTTACAAGAGCGAGGGCTTCAACAAGCAGCGCGCGGGGGCCAGCGCGCTGGCGACCGAGTTCGCCCGGAAGATGCTGCGGGTCGAGATCGCCGATCCCATGAGCGGCTTCTTCATGATCCGCCGCGATCGTTTCGAGCAGCTCGCGCCAAAGCTGTCGGTGCACGGTTTCAAGATCCTGCTCGACCTGGTCGCGACCGCGCATGGCAACTTACGTGCGGTCGAGATTCCCTACACTTTCGGCGCCCGACAGCACGGCGAGAGCAAGCTCGATTCCATGGTCGCGCTGGACTTTCTTGGCCTCGTGCTGGCCAAGCTGAGCAACGACATCGTCTCGCTGCGCTTCATCTTGTTCGCGATGGTCGGCGGCATCGGCCTCGTGGTGCATCTCACCACGCTCTTCATCGCGCTTCAGCTGTTCAAGGCGCCGTTCGCGGAAGCGCAGGCCGCCGGCGCCATCGTCGCCATGACCAGCAATTTCATCCTCAACAACTTCCTCACCTATCGCGACCAGCGGCTGAAGGGCTTTGCGCTGCTGCGCGGCTTGATCGCCTTCTACATTGTGTGCAGCGTCGGTCTGCTCGCCAATGTCGGCGTCGCTTTCTCGGTCTACGACCAGGAGCCGATCTGGTGGCTGGCCGGCATGGCTGGTGCATTGATGGGCGTGGTGTGGAATTACGCAATGTCCGGACTGTTCGTCTGGCGCAAGAAATAGCACGATATGGGCGGAGCTGACGCGCGGATCGTCCGCAACACCGCGCTCACGATTCTTGCGTTGGTCGTGTTGCGGCTGGTCGCCGCCGCTTTCACGCCGATCACCTTCGACGAAGCCTATTACTGGATGTGGTCGAAAAATTTGGCGGGCGGTTACTACGACCACCCGCCGATGGTGGCCTATGTGATCCGCGCCGGCACCATGATTGCCGGCGACACCGAGCTCGGCGTTCGCCTTGTCTCGATCCTGCTGGCGCTGCCGATGAGCTATGCGGTCTACCGCTCGGCCGCGATCCTGTTCGGCGGCGCGCGCGTGGCCGCCATCAGCGCCATCCTGCTCAACGTGACGATGATGGCCGCGGTCGGCACGCTGATCGTCACGCCGGATGCGCCGCTGCTGGTCGCCTCCAGTTTCGTGCTGTTCTTCCTCGCAAAGGTGCTCGAGACCGGACGCGGAGCATGGTGGCTTGCGGCCGGCGCGGCGGTCGGTGCGGCGCTGCTGTCGAAATACACCGCAATGTTCTTTGGGCTGGCGATCCTGATCTGGCTCGCTTTCGTCCCGAAACTGCGGCACTGGTTTCTCTCGCCCTGGCCCTATTTCGGCGGTCTCGTGGCCCTCGCGCTGTTCTCGCCGGTGATCCTCTGGAATGCGGACCATCACTGGGTGTCGTTCGCAAAGCAGCTCGGCCGCGCCAGAATCGAGGACTTCCGTCCCGTCTTCATCGCCGAGCTGATCCCGACCCAGATCGCGTTTGCGACCCCGTTCGTCTTCATCCTGGGCGCGATGGGGCTGCATGCGCTGACCTGGCACCGGGCCGGCGCGCTGGCCTCGCGCGTGCTGATCGCGACGATGTTCTGGACCATCGTCGCTTATTTCGTCTGGCATTCGCTACACGCCCGCGTCGAGGCCAACTGGTTTGCGCCGGTCTACCCGCCCTTCGTCGTCGCCGCGGCCGCCGCCGCCAACCTCGTGCAGTGGAAGCCGCGCCAGCGGCGCCTGGTGGATTTCTGCCTGCGGTGGGCCGCGCCGGTCGGCATCGTGATGTTTGCGGCCCTGATCGTGCAGGCCAATACCGGCTGGCTGTCCGGCTATCGCCGCGATGCCACTGTGCGCAGCGTCGGCGTCGGCTGGCGTGAGCTTGCCGCGCAGATCGAAGCGGTGCGCGCGCGCAGTGGCGCGACCTGTGTGCTCGCGCAGGACTACGGCACCACGGGCTGGCTGGCCTTTTATCTGCCGCGCGGCACCTGCGTGGCCCAGCAGACCCAGCGCATCCGCTGGGTCAACATGCCCGAGCCCGATCCCAAGCTCCTCGCCGGTAAGCTGCTCTATGTCGACGAGCTGCGCAGCGATGGTCATCCCGCCCTCAACGACCTCTTCGCGACCGTGACGCAGATTGCGCAATTGCAGCGCAAGCGCGGACCGCTGGTGGTCGAGACCTACGGCGTCGACCTCTTGGAAGGCGCCAAGGGCGACGTGCTCGACCGCTCCCCGCCGCCGGAAGCGCGGTAAGGCTTCAGCCGATCATCTCGGCCTTGGTGGCGGCCTGGCCCGGTACGTCCCGATCGCGCCAGAACCAGACGGTCACGACGCCGGAGCGGCCGCGGACTTGCGTGAGCAGGGGGCCTGACAGGATGCCGTCGGGAGCGCCGTGGAAGTCGGCGGTGTCCAGCAGCGTATCGCTCAGCGCAAGCCGCGCGCAGTTCCGGGCGGCGACCTCCATCAGCCGGCTCGCGACGTTGACGGTATCGCCGGTCGCCGTGATGTGCTGGTGGCTTTCGCCGAGGCGGGAGGCGACGATCTCGCCGAAATGCGCGCCGATCTTGAAGCCGAGCTGATGTCCGATGGCAGGCGCCAACGAGGCGATCCAGCGCTCGACGCCACGATACAGGTCGATCGCGCATTTCAGCGCCCGCGCCGCGTCATCGGGCATTGCGCGCGGCAGTCCGAACAGGATCATGGCGCCATCGCCGAGAAAGCCGGTGATCAAGCCGCCGCAATCGGCTGCGGTCTTGTCCAGCAGCGCGTGGAATGCCTTCAGGATGTCCTGGAGCGCGTCCGGATCGGTCCGTTCGCTCAAGCCTGTGAAGCCGGAGAGATCGATGAAAACCACGGCGGCGTCTTGCCGAATGGGCTTGGACAGGAAATTCGGATCGTGCGCCAGCCAGTCCTGCACCGCCGGCGCCTGGAATTGCGCCAGCGACCTGCTCTTGGCGGCGAGATATTGCGTGCGGCGGCCTCCCGCCCACAGCTGCACGCCGGCAAAGACCGCAACCGGCGGCACGGCCGCGGCGAGCGTATTCGCGGCATTCAGCCAGACGCCGTGGGTGAACGCGAACAGGTTCAGCCCGGCCCAGGCGATCATCACCGCGGCCGCCGCCATGATGCCGAGCGCGCTGCGCCGCCAGGCAAGCAGGCCGACCAACAGCATTGGCAGGAGCATCGCGCCGAATGCGTCGGCGGCATGCACCCTGCGGTCGCGCACGATGCCGTCGCCGGCGACGAGGTGGGTGATTGCGGTCGCGACCACCTCGACGCCGGGCATCAGCGAATCGAACGGCGTCGGGTAGAAGTCGCCGCCGCCGGCGACCGCGGCGCCGATCACGACGATCCGGTTCTCGATGGCGGCGCGGTTGAGCGTGCCGTCGAAAATACTCTGCGCGCTGACGGTGCGGATGGTGCGGCGCGGGCCGTAATAGGTGATCGGCAGCGCGAAATCGGTATCGGTCGGCACCACGCGGTCGCCGAGCCTGAGATGATCCGGCGCGATCGTCAGCGGCTTGTCGAGCGCGCGGGCCGCCACGCGCAAAGGAAACGACAGCTCGACCTTGTCGGCCGTCCGGAACAGCATCGGCACCGAGAGCGGCGAGCCCGACTGTCCCGTCGCGACGTTGACGACGCCGACCTCGGCATGCTCGGCGAAGGCGGGCAGCGGCAGCAGGAAGCGCTCGGCCTGCGGCAGGACCGCAAGGGGACCTTCGCTGCTCGGCGCTACGGTCTCGCTGTCGGTCGGGAAGATCGCCGCCGCCGCGAGCACCACCGGACCGGTGGCGAGCGTGTTGGCGAGGGTCGCATCGCCGATCGCGGCGCTGCGGTCGACCAGCAGCAAGTCGATCGCGATGACCTTCGGCTTGAATTGCACAAGGGTGTCGACGACGCGGGCGAGATCGGCCCGGGGCAGCGGATAGCTGCCGCCGCGCTTCACCACAGTATCGTCGATCGCGACGATGGTGACGAGATCGGGCGGGCGCTGCACGCCGCGGACCTGGGTCCGCCAATCGGTCAACGTCGCTTCGAGGCGGTCGAGAAAGCGCAGATGGCCGTTGGCGTGCGCGGCAAAGATGCCCGCGCCCCATAGCGCGGTGAGAACGAGTGCCACCAGGATCTGAACGCGTCGGCTACGCATGCGGTCGGTTTGCAATCTTCTACTGTCCAAATCTTATTGAGCTGAGCCTTATCGACCCAGCCCTTATTGTCCGAGTCGTGCCATCAGCGCGTCGACGCGCGGCTGGCCCCACGTCTTGACGGTCAACGGGCCGGTTGCCTCGACATCGACCCCTTCGCCAGGTCCGAGCACGACACCGCGTCCACGAGCCCTGCGGGTCACGCCGACGCGGCCGCCAGCGACGAACACGGAGGTCTTGGCGTCCGCGACATCGACCGCCCATTTCGTGCCGCGCACCGCTGCGATAGCTTGCGGGGTCAGCACCTTGAAGGGATTGCCGCCGGGCTTCTTGGGCACCTCGATCAGCAGGGCTTTGCTGCTCAACTCCACGGAGTCTATATGTCCGTCGCGGTTGGCGTCCTTTAGTTCAAATCGGGCGCCGTTTTCCGCAACGATCGTGATGCCGTTGTCGCAGCGCCAAACTTGCGTGCCCGCGGCCGACGGCGATGCCGTACAGCCCGCATTGGCAGCAGACTGTGCCTTTGCAAACCCAATCAACAACAATAAACACGCCAGGGCGCAAAACCCGGCGCGCGAAAAGCCTCTCATGCCTGCCTCCGTTTGCGTGCTCGGCACAGTTCAAGGCGATGTTGATACGGTACCGTATCACACGCAGAGGCTGCCGAAAAGTACTGGGTTAGGAGCTATTTTCTCGTCGGGGCGATTTCCAGGCCGGCGCGATCAACTTTAAGTCACGGCGCGTGAGCACCTCCGTCCGCGGTGCGTGACCTGCATGAGCCGTTGCCGCGACTGGCCGGCTTGGGCGCGGCGGGAGGCCACCAGCCTCGCAACCCTTCGGCGCTATGGTCAGACCCAGTTTTGATGATCACGAAAAGGGCGTTGTTGGGTGCGTCTTGGCTGCGGGCGGAGGCGTCGGGTGGCCGGCCTGAACCGGTCGAGAATCATGGTTAACAACTTCGGCTAAGACCGTAATTCTGCGGGATTTTTTCCCGAAATGGGACGACGTTAACGAGTTGCCCCACATCCGCCTGAACTTAATCTGCATTTAACTAAAAGTCGCCTTAATGACGCTCCGACCCTCTGCGAGATGCTGGTCCCGGATCGTGACCAGCGGCGCTTCGAAGGGGGACTGAGTGACACCGTCCTGGACGCAAGGCGAATGAGTACGAGTATCGCTGCGCAGAGTAACGCGGCACGGAAGTCCAAGAAATTCTCGAAGAATTATTCGCGGAAATCTTCCCGGAAAATGACCACCCGTAATTGGCTCGGCGCCGCGGCGATCGGCTGCATCGTGATTGGCGCCGGCTGGACCATTTACAACAACATCCTCGGCGCCAGCGTCTATCCGACCGTCGGCAACAGCCGCTACGACGAGCCCGTGATCAAGCGCGCACCCAAGGTGGTGCTGCGCGAGGCGGGCGAGGCGGTCAAGGAAACCTTCGCGCTCCTGCCGGACCGGTTGCAGGTGGCCGCGCCGATCTCGCGCGAGATGTTCAACGAGCGCTTTGCCGCAGCTGCAACGCAAGGCGTGGCCTCGAACGCGGCCAGCGCCGCGCCTGCCGCGCCCGCAATCAGCGTTGCCGAGGCCAAGGACGCCATCAAGGATGCGCCGAAGGAAGCCGCGAAACCGAACGTGATGGCGAAGGTCGCGGACGCGCTGAAGCCGCAGGGCTCGGCCAAGATCGTGGACGCTGCCAAGGCCAAGCGCGCTGACGCAGGTGTGCAGCTGGCCTCGGCCGATCCCGCCGAGATCGTGCCGGCGCCCGAGGCTAAACCAAAATCCTTCGCCGATCGCGCCAAGGCCGCGGTGATGTCGATCACCGGTCCGCGCCAATCGATGGTCGAGAAACTCTGGGGCAAGCGTGAGCCGTCCGGCGGGCTCTTGGCGTATGCCTCGGCCGATGCCAGCATCACAGCGTCCATCGCGCCGAAGGAGCAGAATCCGATGTTTGGCGGTGCGCCGCCCTATGAGCGCGACACCGCGGTCTACGACATCACCGCCAAGACGGTTTATCTGCCCGATGGCACCAAGCTCGAGGCGCATTCCGGCCTCGGCTCCAATCTCGACGATCCGCGCTCCCAGCGCCAGCGCATGCGCGGTGTGACGCCGCCGCACATCTACACGTTGAAGCCGCGTGAGGCGCTGTTCCACGGCGTGCCGGCGCTGCGCCTGACCCCGATCGGCGGCGAGAGCGCGATCTACGGCCGCGACGGCCTGCTCGCGCACACCTTCATGCTCGGTCCGAACGGCGATTCCAACGGCTGCGTCTCGTTCAAGGATTATTACGCGTTCCTGGACGCCTACCGCAACAAGGGCATCCGCAAGCTCGCGGTGCTGGCGCGGGTGGAGTGAGACGCGGTCAACTCGCCATCGTCTTGCGCAGCGCCATCTCGGTCGCGATCGCCTCACGCACGGCGGGCCGCGCCTGCATGCGCCCGAGATAGGCCGCCAACGATGGCCACTGCGCGATATCGATTCCTGCGTGACGGAGCAGCAGCAATGCCCAGGTGAGATGCGCATCCGCAACGGTGAAGCGCTGACCGACCAGGAATTCGCGGTCCGCCAGATGCGCTGATGGCACCGACAATGTCTGCACAATTCTAGCGCGCGGCTTGGCGAGCGAGCCGTCGTCCTTGTACCAGAAGGCCGGAAACAGGAACGCCTTGTGGATCTCGGCGCCGACGAAGCTCAGCCATTCCTGGAGGCGATAGCGGTCGGGATCGCCAAACCGGGGCGCAAGGCCCGCCTGCGGCTTCACATCGGCGATGTATTGCAGCACCGCCGCGCTTTCGGTCAACCGCTCGCCGTTCTCCAGGACGAGCACCGGCACCGCGCCCTTCGGCGACACATCGCGGAAGTCGGTGTCGTCGTCCACGACCCTCTTCGTCCAGATATGAGCAAGGTGATACTGAGCCTCGACGCCCGCCTCGATCAGCGCGATACGGCTCGAGAGCGAGCAGGCCATCGGGAAGAAATAGAGCTGCAGCATCGTGAACTCCTTCACGCCAGCGCATCACCGCGCGCGATGATTGCGAAGCGGTCCGAGAGCTCGGCCAGCGCGACCTCGTGGATGGTCCGGGCCTCCAGCGTACCGCCGCGGCCGTCGGGCAGATCACGCGTGGCGCAGGAATCGGCATCGATGGTCGTGCGAAAACCGAGGTCGAGTGCGGCGCGGGCGGTGGAGCTGACGCACATGTGCGTCATGAATCCGGCCAACACGATGTTCTTGCGTCCGCTCGCGGCGAGCTGCGCCTGCAGGCCGGTGGCGGCGAAAGCGTTCGGCAACTCCTTCTCGATCACGCGCTCGTCCGCAAGCGGCGCGAGCTCGGCGACGATAGCGCCGCGATCGGCAGAGCGATCGAACAGGCCGCCGGGCTTGCCGCGATGGGCGATATGGATGATCGCAGATCCGCGCTCGCGCGCCCGCGCCAGCAGGACGCTCGCCCGCGCGATCGCAGGCTTGGCGTCCGGCAGGGCGAGGGGACCTGCGAGATATTCATTCTGGATGTCGATCAGCACCAGCGCGACGTCGTCAAGACGCGGCGGAGTGAGGTCCGCACCGGCGAGCTGCAGCAGGGTCTTTGCGGGCATCATGATCTTCAGAATCTCCAAGCGGTAAGGTTGGCCGAGCATAGCTCGTCGGCAGCCTGCCGATATGCAGGGAAATTGCAGCCGATGGCTGCGATATTGCAGGCCAATGCCAGTCGATGTAGCCTTGAAGCCATGAATTGGGACGACCTTCGCATCATCGCCGCGGTCAGAGACGAGGGCACCTATGCCGGCGCCAGCGCGCGGCTGCGGATCGACGAGACCACGGTCGGACGTCGGCTGGCGCGCATCGAACATGCGCTCGGCCTGCGCCTGTTTGAGGCTGCCGACGGTGTCCGCAAGCCGACCCGTCATTGCGAGGCGGTACTGGCGCACGTCCAAGCCATGGCCGCGCATGCCGCCGAGATCGGTCGCATCAGTGAGAGGATGCCCGGCCCGGTGGGGCGGCTGCGCATCGCCGCGACCAATGCGGTCGCCGAGGAGGTGCTGTCCCCGCATGCGAGCGAGTTCCTGCGCGCCAATCCCGGCTTAACGCTGCAATTCCTGACCTCGAGCGAGAACGTCAGGTTCTCGCGCTGGGAGGCCGATCTCGCGATCCGCCTGCGCAAGCCCGACAAGGGCGACTTTTCGATCTCCAGGCTCGGCGACATCCGCATCTACTATTTCGAACCGGTCGCGACTGAAGGCGAGCCGGTGCTATGCGCCTATCCGGACGAGCTCGGCGCCATTCCCGAGATGCAATTCCTGCGGACGAAGAAAATCCGCCCTCGCTGCGTGACCGACAATGTCCGCGTCATCCGCGCCCTGATCCGCTCGCATCAGGCCGCTGGCGTGTTGCCGGAGCACAGCTGCACCGACTTGCTCGGCGATCGCCGCCTGCGCGCCACGCTGCTGCCGAAACGCCGCGACGTCTGGCTGCTCGTGCAAAACCATCTCAAGCGCGACGCCGCGACACGCGTGACGATCGATTGGCTGCGGGCGTGTTTCACCGAACCTGCGCGGGGATAACCGAGAGCGTGTGAAAACCCGAAGGCTGCCCATGGGCGGCCTTCACATATCCGTTGTGTCGCCCTTGCGATGAATGCGTGGCCGCGCCTATGCGACCGAGAGCCGGGATTGCACGCGCGCGAAAGTTGCGTAGTCTCGCGACGGCTACGGACTTGATCAGGGCAGGTGCATGACCATTCAGGAAACATTCCGGCCGCGGTCGTCGGCGCAGTCGCGTGAATGGAAGGCGATTGTCATCCTGATCCTGCTGATTCCGCTGCTGTGGTCGCCGCCGTTCCTGTTTCGCTTCTTCCTGTATCAGCCGTTCAACATCCCTTCTCGTTCGATGGCGCCGACGCTGATGGTCGGCGACTACGTCTTCGTCGCGAAATATGCCTATGGCTACGGCCGCTATTCCTTTCCTTTCGCGCCGTCCTGGATCTCGGGCCGCGTGTTCGCCGCTGAACCCGAATATGGCGACATCGTCGTGTTCCGGACTGCGAAGGACAGTTCGGTCGATTACGTCAAGCGCGTGGTCGGGCTGCCCGGCGACCGCATCCACGTGCGGCAGGGTCAGCTTATCCTCAACGATCGTCCTGTGACGCGCGTCGCGCTCGAGCACGGGCTCGCAGGCATCGCCTGCGGTGTGGATGGCAGCTTCAAGGTCAAGCGCTGGCGCGAGACGCTGCCGAGCGGCGTGTCCTAGTGACCTATGACTGCATCGATAACGGCTTCCTGGACGTTACGGATGTCTTCACGGTGCCGCCGGGCCACTTCTTCGTGCTCGGCGACAACGCGACAATTCCACCGACAGCCGCATGATGTCGACGTTCGGTTTCGTGCCGATGGACAATCTCGTCGGCAAGGTGACGCGGATCTTCTGGTCGCTCGACGAAGACGGCGAGCCGCACATGGAGCGGCTGGGCAAGGTGAAGTGAGGCTGCCAGCATCCAGACGGTGTACGTGGCCGGATTGCGCTGCGCCCCGTCCGCTCGTCATTCCAGGCTCGCGCCCAAGAGGGCGCGCCCCGGAATGATGGTGGCGGGGAGTTGCCCCAAACAAAAACCCCGGCATCGCTGCCGGGGTTTCGCATGAGTTGTCTGCCTGAACGGCCGATCAGAAGTCCATGCCGCCCATGCCGCCGCCGGGCGGCATCGCCGGACCGGCGCCGCCCTTCTTGGGCAGCTCGGCGACCATGGCTTCCGTGGTGATCAGGAGCGCGGCCACCGAGGCTGCGTTCTGGATCGCGGTGCGGACCACCTTGGTCGGGTCGATGATGCCCTTCTTGACGAGGTCGGCATATTCGCCGGTCTGGGAATCGAAGCCGTAATTGTAGGCCTTGTTCTCCAGGATCTTGCCGACGATCACCGAGCCATCTTCGCCGGCGTTGATAGCGATCTGGCGAGCGGGCGCCGATAGCGCCTTGCGCACGATCTCGACGCCGGTCTTCTGGTCGTCGTTCTTGGTGCGCAGGCCCTTGAGCTGCTCGGAGGCACGGAGCAGGGCGACGCCGCCG
>NZ_JADPJR010000087.1:0-127342 GCF_023073535.1 Bradyrhizobium sp. 179
AGGCCCAAAGACAATGCGAGACGGCTGGGACCGCCTCGCCGCAATCCTCGAAGGTTATCTGCTTGCAATCCAAAGCATAAAACCGGGAATCCCATAGCCCCTTGTGGGAGAGGGTGGCTTCGCGAAGCGAAGCCGGGTGAGGGGTCTCTCCCCACGAATTCAATTCTTATTTGGATGCGCTGAGACAGACCCCTCATCCGGCGCTTCGCGCCATCTTCTCCCACAAGGGGAGAAGGGAAGAAGTGCTCGCGGCTAGTGGGTGCGACTAAGGCGCCGAGCGCCTCGTCAAGAACCTTGTGATCGCCCCACCGAGCTTGGCGTTGTCCATCGGCTCTGACAGCGATGCCCGCGCTGTTGTGACGACATCATCCGGCGCCTTGCCGTCGCGCAGGTCGCAACACACCTGTGCAAACGCCACGTCGAACTCCGGATGCGGCTGCACGGTCAGCGTGGTGCCGTTGGCGTAGAGCAGGCCGGCATGCGGCGTGAAGTCCGACGAGAGAATCGTCAGCGCCTCGTTCGGGGGCTCGATCACCTGGTCCTGATGCGAGGCGGCGATTGCGATGGCTTCGCCGTCGATCACGCCGTTCTCCGGCAGCACCTGATAGACATGCCGGCCGATGCCCCAACCCTTCTCCGACTTGCGTACAGTGCCGCCGAGCGCTCGTGCGATCAGTTGATGGCCGAAGCAGACGCCGACCATCGGCGTCTTCTTGGCGTAAGCCGTGCGCACGAAATCTTCCAGCGGCGCGATCCAGTCGAGCCTGTCATAGACGCCGGCCGCCGCGCCGGTGATCAGGATGGCCTCCAAGCCGCGCGGATCGGGCAGTGCATCCCCATTCGGAATGCTGACGATGTCGATTGTAGCCATGGGGTCCTCGGCGCGGATCATGCGCTCGAACATGTCCGGAAACGAGCCGTGCCGCTCGCGATGCTCTTGAGGAACCAGCCCGGTCTCGACGATGGTGATGCGTGCCATATGCTACCTGCGGGGGCAGGCAGCATACAACGGGACCCGCACGGCGTCCAAATCAACCAGGCGCAAAACCATTTGCGGACTTGTCCTCGAGCTCAGTGAGCGCCTTGCGCATGGTCTCGACCAGATCCAGCGCCACCGGCGAGGGGCTGCGCTGGGCCGGGAAGACGGCCGAGAACTCGAAGTCGATGCGCGGCAGGAAGCGACGCACGACGACGCCGCGCGTTGCAAATTCCCGTGCGGTGAAGGGATCGCAGATCGACACGCCAAGCCCCGACGAAACCATGCCGCACATGATCTCCGACAGCGTGGTCTCCACCCGCAGCACGCGGCGAACGTCGCTGCGATGGAAGACCTGGTCGACCAGGTGCCGGCTCGATGATCCCGCAGAGAGCGAGATGAACGTCTCGCCCTCGAAATCGCCCGGCTCCAACACTTCCTTCTCCGCCAAACGATGTCCGGTCGGCAGCACCGCGACACGCGCCAACGCCGGCAGCCGCAGGCTCGGCAGGCCGGAATGGGCGATCGGCACCTCGGCAAAGCCGATGTCGCATTGATTGTTCAGCACCCAGTCGACCACGATCGGCGAGATCACGCCGAAGAAGGCGAGGTTGAGGTTGGGCCGCTCCTTCAAGAACTGCCCGGCGAGCCGCGGCAGATAGCCGTTCGCGAGCGCCGGCAGCGCGGCGATGCGCAGCGAGCCGGTGCGCCGGCCGCGGATTTCTTCGGCCGCCGCGGTGATGCGTTCGAGACCGACGAACGAGCGCTCGACTTCGGTGTAGAGCGCCATCGCCGCCGCGGTCGGCACGAGACCGGTGCCGCGTCGTTCGAACAACTCCATCTTCAGCAGCGCCTGGAAATCGCGCAGCAACCGGCTGACGGCGGGCTGCGTCACCACCATCAGCTTTGCCGCCTCGGTGACGCTGCCGGTCAGCATGGTCGCCCGGAAAGCCTCGACCTGCCGCGAATTGATCCGCGCCATCTCGAATTCCACTCATAACATTTCGGCATGCAGAGGGTGCCATTATTCATTGGACGATGGAAGCTTGGGTTTGCGATCTTTTTCATCAGAGCTGGAGCCAGCCCGCTTTTTCGGCAGATTGGAGGCGTTCAAACCTCCAAATCGCGCCAAAACCCGCCGAGCAGGGGCCGGAGCCCTGGTCGGAGAGGGGTTTGCGCGGAAGGAAATGCGGAAGGTGCTTCGGCCGGAGACTTGTCGGCACGTCACCTCATTCCGGTATGGAGATCGGTCCACATGAAGACTTTTCGCCTTCTGACCGCGGTCAGCATCGCGGCGCTGATTGCCGCCCCGTCGGCCGCATCGGCCCAGCAAAAGACGCTCTATGTCGCGGGCTATGGCGGCTCATTCGAGAAGACGATCCGCGACGAGGTGATCCCCGCTTTCGAGAAGGAGAACGGCGTCAAGGTCGAGTACGTCGCCGGCAACTCGACTGACACGCTGGCAAAGCTCCAGGCGCAGAAGGGTAACCAGCAGATCGACGTCGCCATCGTCGATGACGGCCCGATGTACCAAGCGATCCAGCTCGGCTTCTGCGGCAAGCTCGACGGATTGCCGGCCGATCTCTACGACACCGCCCGCTTCAAGGATGATCGTGCGGTCGCGATCGGCATCGTCGCGACAGGCCTGATGTACAACACCAAGGTGTTCAAAGAGAAAGGTTGGGCGCCGCCGACCTCGTGGAACGATCTGAAGGATCCGAAATACGCCAAGCAACTCGTCATCCCCCCGATCAACAACACCTACGGCCTCGAAGCCCTGGTGATGCTGTCGAAGATGAATGGCGGCGGCGAGACCAACGTCGATTCCGGCTTCAAGATCTTCAAGGAGCAGATCAATCCGAACGTGCTCGCCTATGAGCCGTCGCCCGGCAAGATGACCGAGCTGTTCCAGTCCGGCCAGGCCGTGATCGCGGTGTGGGGTACCGGCCGCGTGCAGAGCTTCGCCAATACCGGCTTCCCCGTCGACTTCGTCTATCCGAAGGAGGGCGCTGCGACGCTGCTGACGACGGCATGTCCGATCGCCAAGCCCAACGCTTCTCCGCTGGCCGCGAGCTTCGTCAAGATGCTGCTCGATCCCAAGATCCAGCTGGTGATGCTGAAGGACTATGGCTACGGCCCGGTGCTGAAATCGCTGGTGATCCCGCCCGAGCTCGGCAAGATGGCACCGATCGGCGAGCGCGCGGCGAAGCTCTATAATCCCGACTGGACCGTCATCAACGAGAAGCGCGAGGAGTGGACCAAGCGCTGGAACCGCGAGGTCGAACGCTGATCTGATCGTCAGTAGCGGAGACAGCGCATGGCCTATCTCGAGCTTGATCGGGTCGCAAAACAGTTCGGCGCGCAGACCGTGGTCGATGACTTCAGTCTGTCGGTGACGAAGGGGGAGTTCATCTCCTTCCTCGGGCCCTCCGGCTGCGGCAAGACCACGACGTTGCAGATGATCGCGGGCTTCCTCGATCCCACCCGCGGTGCGATCCGGCTGGAGGGCAAGGACCTCACCGCGATCCATCCGGCCAAGCGCGGCCTCGGCATCGTGTTCCAGAGCTACGCGCTGTTTCCGCACATGACCGCGGCGGAGAACGTCGCCTTCGGCCTTGAGATGCGCAAGGTGTCGCGCGCTGAAAAAGCTGAGCGCGTCCGGGCCGCGCTGGCGATGGTCGGCCTCGCCGGCTACGAGGACCGTCATCCGCGCCGCATGTCCGGCGGCCAGCAGCAGCGCGTGGCGCTGGCGCGCGCGCTGGTGATCAAGCCGAGCGTCCTCCTGCTCGACGAGCCGCTGTCCAACCTCGACGCAAAGCTGCGCGAGGAGATGCAGATCGAGCTGCGCCAGATCCAGCGCACGGTCGGCACCACCACGATCCTGGTCACCCACGACCAGAACGAGGCGATGTCGCTGTCCGACCGCATCGTGGTGATGAGCCAGGGCCGCATCGAGCAGATCGGCACGCCGCAGGAGACCTATGAGAAGCCGTCCTCGGCCTTCGTCTCGCAGTTCCTCGGCAAGACCAACGACTTTGCGGCGGTGATCGATCGGGCCGTCACGCCGGCGCGGCTGACCGCGGGCTCCTGGAGCGCGCCGGCGCCGGCGGGTTTCAGCGGCCCTGTCACTGTCAGCATTCGCCCTGAAAGGATCGGCTTCGGCGATGCCGGCCTTAGCGCCAAGATCGTCACCCGCATCTTCCAAGGTAATCACTGGCTGTTCCAGTGCGAGAGCGAATGCGGGCCCGCCATCGTAATCCATCAGAATGACGGCAAGGCGCAGCCCGCCGAAGGCGAGGCGGTGCGTCTGGCTTGGCGTCCCGAGGACATGAGTGTGCGTGCGAGGGCCGTCGCATGAGCGCGGCCGCCGAGGAACGTAACGCGCGTGCGCCGTGGGCTCTGACTGCGCCCGCCCTGATGCTGTTCGTCGGCGTGCTGCTGATTCCGCTGGCGATGACCGTGATGCTGTCGTTCCACGATTGGGGCCAGTACAAAGGCATCGAACCGGTCTTCATTCTCAAGAACTGGCACGAGATCGCGACCGATCCCTATTACGCCGAAATGTTCTGGCGGACCTTTCGAATCGCGATCCTGACCACATTACTCACCGCCGTCCTCGGCGCGCCTGAAGCCTACATCCTCAACCGCATGAGCGGTCGCTGGAAGAGCTTCTTCCTGCTGATCATCCTCGGGCCGCTGCTGATCTCGGTGGTGGCGCGTACGCTCGGCTGGGCGCTGCTGTTCGGCGGCAATAACGGACTGGTCAACAAGCTCTTGATGTCGCTCGGGGTGATCCGCTCCCCCATTCCCTTCATGTTTACTGAAACCGGCATGGTCGTTGCGCTCGCGCATGTGATGATGCCGTTCATGGTGCTGTCGGTATGGGCCGCGCTGCAGCGGCTCGATCCGCAGGTCGAGAACGCCGCGCTGTCGCTTGGCGCGGGACCCGCGACCATCATCCGCCGCATCATCATGCCCCAGATCATGCCGGGCGTGCTGTCGGGCGCCATCATCGTGTTCTCGCTCTCGGCCAGCGCCTTTGCGACGCCTGCGATCATCGGCGGCCGCCGGCTTAAGGTCGCCGCGACGCTCGCCTACGACGAGTTTCTCAACACGCTGAATTGGCCCCTCGGTGCAGCGGTCGCGACGCTCCTTCTCGTCGCGCTGGTGCTGATCGTCGTCGGCAGCAATGCGCTGATCGAGCGCCGCTATGCGGAGGTGTTCCGATGAGACGGAACGGGCCGCTGGCGTTGATCTTCCACACCATCTTCGTCATCGTCATGGTGTCACCGATCCTGGTGGTCTGCCTCGTCGCGTTTACACCCGAGGGCTTCCTGTCGCTGCCGATCAAAGGATTTTCGCTGCGCTGGTTCAGGACGATCGCCAACTACCCCGAATTCGTCCATGCGTTCTGGGTCAGCCTTGGGCTCGGCGCGTTGTCGTCCTTGGTGGCGCTGCTGTTCGCGGTGCCTGCGGCGCTGGCGATTGCGCGCTACCGCTTCCGCGGCCGCGATGCGCTGGCCGCGCTGTTCCTGTCGCCGCTGATGATTCCGCATGTCGTGCTCGGCATCGCCTTTCTGCGTTTCTTCACCTCCGCAGGCATGAGTGGCAGCTTCGCGGCGCTCATCATCGCGCATGTCATCATCGTGTTTCCGTTCGCGCTGCGACTAACGCTGGCGGCGGCGACCGGCATGGATCTTTCTGTCGAGATGGCCGCGATTTCGCTCGGTGCCAACGGCTGGACGTTGTTCCGCCGCGTGACGCTGCCCTTGATCCTGCCCGGCGTCGTCAGCGGCTGGGCGCTCGCCTTCATCCAGTCCTTCGACGATCTCACCATGACCGTCTTCCTCGCGGCGCCTGGTACCGAGACGTTGCCGGTGCGCATGTTCCTTTATATCCAGGACAACATCGATCCGCTGGTGACGTCGGTCTCGGCCTGCGTGATCGCGATCACCATGACCGCCCTCATTCTGCTCGACCGCTTCTACGGGCTCGACCGTGTGCTCGCCGGCAAGGGCGATACGGGACGATAGGAAAATCTATGTCTAAAGCGTTTTCGAGCGAAGTGGACGCCGGCTCGCGTAGAGACAACGCGTCAAAGCAAAAATCTGAATACGAGGTCGCCGTCGTCGGCGGCGGGCTGCTCGGCTCCGCCATTGCCTGGGGCCTCGGCCGGCTCGGCAAAAAAGTCGCGGTGCTCGACGAAGGCGACATCGCCAAGCGCGCCTCGCGTGCGAACTTCGCGCTGGTCTGGGTGCAGAGCAAGGGACTCGGCATGCCCGCCTATACCGTGTGGACCGTGCAGGCGTCGCAGGCGTGGAGCCGACTTGCGTCGGAGCTGAAGCAGCAGACCGGGCTCGACGTCTCTCTTCAGCAGAATGGCGGCTTCCATCTCACCCTCGGCGAGGACGAATTCGGCCAGCGCACCGAGCTGGTCAAGCGCATGCACAACCAGGTCGGCGCGGCCGACTACAAGATGGAGATGCTCTCCGCATCCGAAGTGAAGAAGTCGCTGCCGCTGATCGGCCCCGAAGTTTCCGGCGGCAGCTATTGCCCGCTCGACGGCCACGTCAATTCGCTGCGCACGTTCCGCGCCTTCCACACCGGCTTCAGGGCGTTCGGCATCGATTATTTTCCGGAACGTCCGGTGTCGGCGATCAGCAAGAGCAGCGGCGAATTCCGCCTGACCACGCCGAAGGGCGAGCTGCGCGCCGCGAAGGTCGTGCTTGCCGCCGGCAATGCCAACCGGACGCTGGCGCCGATGGTCGGGCTCTACGCGCCGATGGGCCCCACCCGCGGCCAGATCGTGGTGACCGAGCGCACCATGCCGTTCCTGCCACATCCGCTGACCACGATCCGCCAGACCGACGAGGGCACGGTGATGATCGGCGACAGCAAGGAGGACGAGCTCGACGACCGCGCGCTGAAGCATTCCATCAGCGCCGTGATGACCGATCGCGCGCAACGGATGTTTCCGCATCTGTCGCGGCTCAACGTTATCAGAAGCTGGGCCGGAATTCGCGTCATGCCGCAAGACGGCTTTCCGATCTACGACCAGTCGGAGACGCATCCCGGCGCCTTCGTCGCCTGCTGTCATTCCGGCGTGACGCTCGCCTCCAACCACGCGTTCGAGATCGCGCGCATGGTGGCGCAGGGCGCGCTCGAGCCGGAACTGGTCGGCGCGTTCTCGGCGAGTCGTTTTGGCGGTGCGGGCGCTGCGAACCACAGCGGTTATTAGAAAATAGGAGGGTCGATTTTGAATCGATGCTGGCCCAGAGCTCAAATCACCTCTCCCGTAGGGAGAGGTCGGATCGCATCGAAAGATGCGATCCGGGTGAGGGGTTACGGTCTTACCGGGCGCTGCGGCCCCTCACCCGGATTGCACTGGACGATGCTTCGCATCGCCAGGCGCAATCCGACCTCTCCCCGTTGGGGAGAGGTGAAGCCATCGCGGCCGCACCTGATTTTCCTATGCTCCACCAAGTTCAGAGAAGGAGCCAAAGGGGCATCCCATGTTTAGACGATCCGAACAGGACAAACGGCCACAAGTGCAGATTTTCGTCGATGGCGCTGCCGTTGCAGCACGTCAGGGCGACACTGTCTCTGCGGCGCTATTGGCCTCCGGCGTTGATGCGCGGCGGTCCACCGCAGTGAGCGGCGCGCTGCGCCTGCCCTATTGCATGATGGGGGTTTGCTTCGACTGCCTCGTCACCATCGATGGCATCGGCAATCGCCAGGGGTGTCTCGTGCCCGTCGCAGAGGGCATGAGAATCGAAATCCAAAAGGGCAAGCGGGAGATCGGCAAATGACTGTGGCTCCCAAGCGCGAAGCCTACGACGTCGTTGTGATCGGCGCAGGTCCGGCCGGCCTCGCGGCCGCTGCAACGTCAGCCGAAGCCGGCCTGTCGACGCTGCTGCTCGATGAGAATATCGGTCCGGGCGGTCAGGTTTTCCGCGCCATTGGCTCGACGCCCTTGACAGAGCGCAATCAGCTCGGCGCCGATTATTGGGCGGGCGCCGATCTCGTGCAGGCGCTGCGCGCCAGCAATGCCGAGGTCCTCCATCGCGCGACGGTCTGGAGCCTCGATCGCAACCTCGAGATCGCCGTCTCGATCGGCGGGGCCTCTGCCTTCGTCACGGCGCAGCGCGTGATCCTCGCGACCGGCGCGCTGGAGCGGCCGTTTCCAATTCCCGGCTGGACGCTGCCCGGTGTGATGACCGCGGGCGCCGCGCAGACGATGCTGAAGTCCTCGGCGCTGGTGCCTGACGGACGCACGGTGATCGCAGGGCAGGGGCCGCTGCTCTGGCTGCTCGCCGCGCAGATCCTGCGCCTCGGCGGCCGCATCGACCGCATGCTCGACACGACCGAGCGCGGCAATTATTTCGCCGCGCTGCCGCATGCCTTCGCCTTCCTGACCTCGCCCTATTTCAGCAAGGGGCTATTCATGATGCGCGAGGTGAAGGCGAAAGTGCAGGTCGTCTCCGGCGTCACCGAGCTCTCTGCATCCGGCGACGGTCAGCTCGCGAGCGTGAGCTATGTCGCCGGCGGCAAGCGCGAGACCATTCCTTCGGATCTGTTGCTGCTGCATCAGGGCGTTGTGCCCAACGTCAATCTGGCGATGTCGGCCGGCGTCGAGCATCGTTGGGACGAGCTGCAATTGTGCTGGTCGCCGGTGCTCGATGCGAATGGTGATTCGTCGGTCGCCGGCATCGCGATTGCCGGCGACGGCGCTGGCATCGGCGGCGCGAGCGCGGCCGTGGCGCGCGGCCGCATCGCGGCGCGCGCGGCCGTGGAAGCACTGGCGCCCGCGGCTGCCGCGAAGCTCGCGCCAATGTCGGC
Source organism: Bradyrhizobium sp. 179 (assembly GCF_023073535.1). NCBI lineage: Bacteria > Pseudomonadati > Pseudomonadota > Alphaproteobacteria > Hyphomicrobiales > Nitrobacteraceae > Bradyrhizobium > Bradyrhizobium sp. 179. Next base: position 8,816 of record NZ_JADPJR010000087.1, read on the forward strand.
GCTTCGTGCCGATCTCGCTAAGGCCGAGCGCGGCCGCACTTTCCTCGATACGCTGTTCCGCCCCTCGCCGCAGTTCCGCATTCCCTCGGGCGATACCATCGTCTGCCGCTGCGAGGAGGTCACCGCAAAGGACGTTCTCGACGCAGTCGCGATCGGCGCGACCGGGCCGAACCAGCTCAAGGCCTATCGCCGCACCGGCATGGGTCCGTGCCAGGGCCGGCTCTGCGGCCTCACCGTCACCGAGCTGATGGCGCAGGCCCGCGGGAAGACCCCGCAGGAGATTGGCTATTACCGGCTGCGCGCGCCGGTGAAGCCGATCACGCTCGCCGAGCTCGCCGCCGTTCCCAAGAGCGAGGCCGACGTCAAGGCGGTGGTGCGCGGATGACCAGAAACGTGGATGCAATCGTCGTCGGCGGCGGCATCCACGGATGCTCGACCGCGCTGCATCTGTGCCTTGCCGGCATGAAGCCGGTGCTGATCGAGAAGGATTATGCCGGCCGTCACGCGTCCGGCGTCAACGCCGGCGGCGTGCGTCAACTCGCCCGGCACATCCCCGAGATTCCGCTCTCAATACGCTCGATGGGGATTTGGGAGAGGATCTCGGAGCTCGTCGACGACGATTGCAGCTTTGAAAGCTACGGCCAGGTCCTCGTCGCGGAGAACGAAGAGGAGCTGGCGGTCTGCCGCGCGCGCGTGGCCGAGCTCAACGCGCTCGGCTTCACCCATGAGGAGCTGATCGATGCGGCCGAGTTGCGGCGCTTGGTGCCGGCCGTGGCCGAGACCTGTCCCGGCGGCGTGGTGTCGCGCCGTGACGGCGCGGCCAATCCGGCGCAGACGATGACAGCCTTCCGCCGCAAGGCCGAGCAGCTCGGTGTCGTCGTGCGCGAGGGCGAGGCGGCCGGCAACATCCGCCGCAGCGGCGGTCTCTGGCACGTCGATGTCGGCCCGGACACCTATGCCGCACCGGTGCTGGTCAACGCGGCGGGCGCCTGGGCCGGGAAGATCGCCGCCGCGCTCGGCGAACCCGTTCCGGTCGAAACCGTGGCGCCGATGCTGATGATCACCTCGCGCGTGCCGCACTTCATCGATCCCGTCGTGATCCTGCGCGGCCGCAAATTGTCCTTCAAGCAATTCTCGAACGGCACCGTGCTGATCGGCGGCGGCCATCTGGCAACGCCGAACCTGGACCGCAACGAGACGGTGCTCGACTGGAAGAGCCTCGCCATCAGCGCCCGCACCGTGTTCGAGCTGTTTCCGGTGATGCGCAGTGCGATGATCGTGCGGGCCTGGGCCGGCATCGAGGCCAGGATGAAGGATGACATCCCCGTATTCGGCCCGAGCTCACGTCACGTGGGCCTCTATCACCAGTTCGGCTTTTCGCTGCACGGCTTCCAGCTCGGCCCCGGCGCCGGCGCCGTGATGGCGGAGCTGATCGTCAACGGCGGCACCCAGACCCGCGTCGGCGATCTCGGCATTGACCGCTTCCATCCTTCCACGCTCTAGAACAAGAGGACATCATGAGCATCACCCGCAGCATCCGCACGCCCATCATGCACCGCGCCGTCGAAGCCAATGGATTCGTCTTCCTCGGCGGCACCATCGCCGACGACACCTCGGTCTCGATGGGCGACCAGACCCGCAACATCCTCGGCAAGATCGCCAGCTATCTGAAGGAAGCGGGAACCGACAAGAGCCGAGTGGTCAGCGCCTCGATCTTCGTCACCGATCTGTCCAAGAAGAAGGAGATGGACACGGCCTGGACCGAGTTCTTCGGCGACAATCTGCCGACCCGCGCCACGGTCGGCGTCGCCGATCTCGGCGGCGGCGCGCTGATCGAGGTGGTGGTCACCGCCCTGAAGGGCTGATCGTGCAGACCGATAGGGACGTCAGCGCTCGCCGCGCTGTCGTCTCCTTGAAACTGCGGCTTGAATCTGCACTTCTGCCGCACGGTTCTGGTGAAGATTTTCAAAAGCCCGACGCCCTGCCCCCAGCGCGTCGGGCCGAAAGATTGACTATCGATCGGTGATGCCATTGTTGTGACGCGTATCTCACCGCTTTTCCATTCCGGGAAACTACCGCGTCGGAACCGCTACGCTCTGCCGCCGGGTTCCAACGCCTCGCCGATCTCCAGCGGGTGGGCCATGGTCTCGTGCAGCGCGTCGCGATCGAGCTCGCCTTCGGAGATGCTGATGACGACGCAGGCAACGCCATTGCCGATCAGATTGGTCAATGCGCGGCACTCGCTCATGAACTTGTCGATGCCGACCAGGATCGCGATCGACTGAATCGGGATGTCGGGCACGATCGAGAGCGTCGCGGCGAGCGTGATGAAGCCGGCGCCGGTGACGCCCGAGGCGCCCTTCGAGGTGATCATGGCAATGCCGAGAATACCGAGCTCCTGCCAGAAGGTCAGATGGGTGTTGGTCGCCTGCGCCAGGAACAGCGTCGCCAGCGTCATGTAGATGTTGGTGCCGTCGAGGTTGAAACTGTAGCCGGTGGGGATGACCAGGCCGACGACCGAGCGCGAGGCACCGAGATGCTCCATCTTCTGGATCATCTGCGGCAGCACAGTCTCCGAGGACGAGGTGCCGAGCACGATCAGCAACTCGTCCTTGATGTAGGCGATGAAGCGCAGGATCGAGAAACCGGCGAACCGGGCGATCGCACCGAGCACGATCAGCACGAACAGGATGCTGGTCAGGTAGAACGTGCCGATCAGGGCGGCGAGGTTGAGCAGCGAGCCGAGACCGTAGGCGCCGACGGTGAACGCCATCGCGCCGAAGGCGCCGATTGGCGCCACGCGCACGATGATGCGGATGATGCCGAAGAACATTTTTGCGGCCTTGTCGATCGCGTCCGCAATGGGCTCACCGGCCTTGCCGAGGAAGGCGATGGCGAAGCCCGACAGGATCGAGATCAACAGCACCTGAAGCAGGTCGCCCCGCGCGATGGCGCCCAGATAGCTGTCGGGGATGATCGCCATCAGATGGGCGACGATGCCCTCTTCCTTGGCCTTGGTGACGTAGGTGGCCACCGATTTCGGATCGATCGTGGCGGGATCGATGTTGAAGCCACGCCCGGGCTGGAGAATCTCGCCGACGAGCAGACCGACCGCGAGCGCGACGGTCGAGACCGTCTCGAAATAGATCAGCGACTTGAGCCCGACCCGGCCGACGCGCTTGAGATCGCCCATCGAGGAGATGCCGTGCACCACTGTGCAGAAGATCACCGGTGCGATCATCATCTTGATCAGCGCAATGAAACCGTCGCCGAGCGGCTTCAAGGCCTTGCCGAGATCGGGATAGAAATAACCGATCAGCACGCCGAGCGCGATCGCGATCAGGACCTGGACGTAGAGGATCTTGTACCAGGGCTGATGCCGGCGGCGGACGGCTGGCTGGACCGCGACTTGTGTCATATTGTACGCCCCGGAACGTATCGATTTTGCTTGATTTGCATCATGTGATGGCCGTGGCGGAAGCGACAATCACATTTTTGTCGGATCGCACGACGATCGACCGCTGCACCGCAAGTCGGGGGAAACATGTCGACAACAGGCTCCGAAGAACGCGTGCAAGGCTATTTTCCGCGATGGAAACTCAAGACCTCGGGCGTGATCATGCCGGAGGAGCGGCTGTCTTGGGGTCAGACCGTTGTCTCCGGTCTCCAGCATTGCGTCGCAATGTCGGGATCAACGATCATCGCGCCGCTACTGATGGGGTTCGATCCCAATGTTGCGGTCCTGTTTTCCGGCATCGGCACGCTGATCTTCTTCGTCATCGTCGCAGGACGCGTGCCGAGCTATCTCGGCTCGAGCTTCGCATTCATCGCCGTCGTCATCGCTGCCACCGGCTATGTGGGGCAAGGGCCGAACCCGAACCTGTCAATTGCGCTCGGCGGCATCATCGGAGCCGGAGTGCTGTACGGCCTGATTGCGCTGATCGTGATGTGGTCTGGGGTTGGCTGGGTCGAGAAGCTGCTGCCGCCGGCTGTCACCGGCGCCGTGGTCGCTGCGATCGGGCTCAACCTTGCGCCGGTGGCGGTCAAGGCTGTGAGCGCCGGCACGTTCGACACCTGGATCGGGCTTGCGACCGTTCTGATTATCGGCGTGGTCGCCGTTGCCGCGCCGGGCCTGTGGCGCCGCCTGCCGATCATTGCCGGCGCCATCGGCGGATATCTTTTGTACTTGCTGTTCGCGAACGGACTCGGTTTCGGCAAACCGATCGACTTCGCGCAACTCTCGGCCGCGCCGTGGTTCGGCCTGCCCAACTTCACCGCGCCGAGCTTCCATGCCGATGCAATTTTCCTGATCGCGCCGGTTGCGATCGTTCTCGTCGCCGAGAACCTCGGTCACATCAAGGCCGTCGGCGCCATGACGGGCCGGAGCCTCGATCGCTATCTCGGCCGCGCCCTGTTGGCCGACAGCCTCGCGACCATCGTGGCGGCCTGCGGCGGCGGCACCGGCGTCACCACCTATGCCGAGAATATCGGCGTCATGGCGGCGACGAAAGTCTATTCCACCTTGTTGTTTGCGTTCGCGGCCACGGTGTCGATCCTGCTCGGCTTCTCGCCGAAATTCGGCGCGCTCATCCTGTCGATTCCAGGTCCGGTCATCGGCGGCCTCTCGATCGTGCTGTTCGGGTTGATCGCGGCGATGGCGGGACGGATCTGGGTCGAGAACAAGGTCGACTTTGCAAATCCCGCGAACCTGATTACCGTTGCGGTGGCGCTCACGGCAGGCGCCGGCGATCTTACGCTCAAATTCGGTGCGTTCACCATCGGCGGAATCGGTACCGCAACCTTTGGCGCCATCATCCTGTATCAGATTCTGACCTCGCCACTCGCACGCCGCGCCGAGCGGATCGAAGTAATGCGCTGAGGGATGGAACAAAAAGCCAGTTCCGCCGATGATCAAGCATCCCGGAGAGAACTCATGCCGCAAACCTCAACCTCCTTTCCCTCGCGCCTCGTGGGCCAATACGCGCTGGTGACCGGCGCCTCGCAAGGCATCGGCCGCGCCGTCGCCATCCGGCTCGCCCAGGAAGGCGCGACCGTCGCCATCAATTATTTCGATCATCCTGAAAGGGCCGAGGAGACGCTTGCGCTGGCGCGGACGGCATCGGGCGATCGGGGTCATGGCAGGCTCGATCACATCATCGTCAAGGCCGATGTCGGCAACGAGCAGGACATCGGCGCGATGTTCGAGACGGTCCTGGCGCGCTGGAAGCGCCTCGATTGCCTGGTCAACAATGCCGGCTTCCAGCGGGAATCGCCGAGCGATGCGCTCGACGTCGAAACCTATCGTCGCATCATTGACGTCAATCTCAATGGCGCCGTGCTTTGCGCCCAGAAGGCGCTCGCGCATTTCGTCGCCCGCGGCGGAGGTGGGAGTATCATCAATTGCTCCAGCGTCCACCAGATCATCCCAAAGCCCGGCTATCTCGCTTATTCGATCAGCAAGGGCGGCATGGGTAATCTGACGCGTACGCTGGCCCTTGAATTCGCCGGCCGCGGCATTCGCGTCAATGCGGTTGGACCCGGCGCGATCGACACGCCGATCAACGCGGCGTGGACCGGTGATCCCGAGAAGCGCGGCGTCGTCACCTCCCACATTCCGCTCGGACGTGTCGGCACGCCGGAAGAGATCGCCGCGGTGTTCGCCTTCCTCGCCTCGGATGATGCGAGCTACATCACCGGACAGACCATCTATGCCTGCGGAGGCCTGACGCTGTTCCCCGAATTCCGGGAGAATTGGGCGAGTTGAACGTCAGCTTGGGAGCGTGCGCATCTGCGGCGGCCCGACCCGGTTGCAACGATTAGATCGTGGTCGCGAGGCGAGCCTCCTCGCTGGCGTGCTGGCCACCAATGCCCGCGCGGCAAAGGCGGTCGGAGCCGGGTAGGGGTCTGCGGCGCCGTGTGCTATCGATCGTGGACGACGCTGCCGCTAGTGGCGAGCGCCGACACATGAAGGCTCCGTGACCACAACCATAAACATCAATGCCTACAGTGACGCGCTGGTGGTCCTCGGCACTGCCGGCGTCGTGGTGCCGATCGTCCGCCACTGGGGCATCAATCCGGTGTTGAGCTATCTCGGTGCCGGTGCCATCCTCGGCCCGCTCGGACTCGGCTCGCTCGTTCAGGACCTCCCGTTCCTGTACTGGTTCACCGTTGCGGACGCGCAGAACGTTGAAGGCATCGCCAATCTCGGCGTCGTGTTCCTGCTATTCCTGATTGGGCTCGAGCTGTCTTTCAGGCGGCTCGTGACGATGCGGCGCCTGGTGTTCGGGCTTGGCGGCCTGCAGGTGCTGGCGACGTCTGCGATCATTTTCGGCGCGACGCTTCTCGCGGGGAAGAATTCCCATACCGCCGTGATCCTCGGCGCAAGCCTTGCGCTGTCCTCGACGGCTATCGTGCTTGAGCTTCTGTCCAGCGACAGGCGGCTCGCGACCATTGCGGGGCGCGCCAGCTTCTCGGTGCTACTGGCCCAGGACCTCGCAGTGGTTCCCATTCTCGTGTTCGTCTCGGTGCTCGGCGCGGGCAGCGACGGCTCCGTCGTGGCGCACATCTCCAGTGCGATCTTGAAGGCCGTAGTGGCGGTCGCTTTTCTTATTCTGATCGGACGGCTGCTGATGCGTCCGCTGTTCCAGATGGTTGCGGGCACTCATTCGATGGAGTTGTTCGTCGCGGCGACCTTGTTCGTCATCGTCGGCGCAGGCCTTGCCGCGCACCAAGCCGGCCTATCGATGGCGCTCGGAGCATTTGTTGCAGGACTGATGCTGGCTGAAACGGAGTATGGCAAGGCCATCGAGGCCACCGTCGAGCCATTCAAGGGCCTGCTGCTAGGCATCTTCTTCTTCACCGTCGGCATGGCCATCGATGTCCGCGTGTTCATGCGCGAGCCTGGTTGGTTGCTGGCCGCCGTCATCGGGGTTCTGACCGGCAAGGCGATCATGCTCATCATCCTGGGCCGCCTCTTCAGGCTCTCGTGGCCGTCGGCGATCGAGGTCGGCTTCCTGCTGGCTCCTGTTGGCGAATTCGCTTTCGTAAGCATCGGGATGGCGGCGGCGCTCGGCCTGATCGAACCGCGCGTGTCGAGCTTTGTCGTCGCCATCACCGCCGCAACGATGGCATTGACGCCGTTTTTGGGCATGCTCGGGCGACGATTGGCCGCGAAACTGGGTGGCGAGCGAACCCTCGATCCCGAACTGACGGTTCGGCCGCCCGGCGACCGGGCGCAGGCCATCGTGGTCGGCTACGGCCGCGTTGGAAAGGTCGTCTGTTCGCTGCTGACCAGCCACGGCCTAAACTACATCGCGGTCGACAACGAAGCAGTCGCCGTGGCGCGCGACCGCCGCGATGGTCATAAGGTCTATTTTGGTGATGCGACAGAACCGGGCTTTCTCGAAGCCTGCGGCCTGATGCAGACGACCGGTGTGATCATCACCATTCAGTCGCGACCAGCAATCGATGCTGTCGTCGAGCGGATCCGCGCCGTGCGGCCGGACGTGCTGATCGTCTCACGTGCGCGGGACGCCGATCATGCCCGTCACCTCTATGCGATCGGCGCAACCGATGCGGTGCCGGAAACCATCGAGGCAAGCCTGCAACTTTCCGAAGCGGCACTGATCGGCCTCGGAGTCGCGGTCGGGCATGCGATCGCCTCGGTGCACGAGAAACGGGACGAATTTCGGCTGACATTGCAGCAAGCCGCCCGCATTGCAGCAGAAGAGAAAACTCGTCTGCTCGATAGCACAGGGCGCCGGTCCCCGAGATAGCCACCTCTCCAGGCCGTGCGCTGCGGACCATCATCATCTGGCAAAACCCGCCCGCACGAACTACATCTGCGTCATGACAAGTGCTCCGCTGCCAAACCTTCCGCTCCAGGATTTCATCGGCCGACACGAACGTCTGTTCGTGCTGACCGGCGCGGGCTGTAGCACCAATTCGGGCATTCCCGACTATCGCGACAGCCACGGCAATTGGAAGCGCACCCAGCCGGTGAATTTCCAGGCCTTCATGTCGCACGAGCATACGCGCCGGCGCTATTGGGCGCGCAGTCTGATCGGATGGCGGCGGTTCGGCCAAGCCAAGCCGAATGATGCGCATCATGCGCTGGCCAGGCTCGAGGCGAACGGCCGGTGCGGGATGCTGCTGACCCAGAACGTCGACCGGCTGCATCAGTCCGCCGGCCACCGGCAGGTGATCGACCTGCACGGCCGACTCGATCTGGTCCGCTGCATGGGCTGCGGCTGCAGGACGCCGCGCGATGAGTTTCAGCACGCGCTTGGCCGCGCGAATCCGGCCTGGCTGACGCTCGATGCCGCCGATGCACCTGATGGCGACGCCGATCTGGAGCACGAGGAGTTTTCGTCCTTCGAAGTGTCGGCCTGCGAAACCTGCGGCGGCATCCTCAAGCCCGACGTCGTGTTCTTCGGCGAGAACGTCCCCCGCGATATTGTCGCCACCGCGCACGATCATCTGGCGCAGGCCGACGCCATGCTGATCGTCGGCTCCTCGCTGATGGTCTATTCCGGATTCCGCTTCGTGCAGGCTGCCGCGGAGCGCAAAATTCCGATTGCAGCGGTCAATCTCGGCCGCACCCGCGCCGACGATCTCCTGACGCTAAAGGTCGAGGAGCGCTGCGAGTCGGCGCTTGCATTCCTGCTCTGATCGCGCAGGCGTCGAACACGTCTTGCCTATTGCATAGGTGCCAAGCAGAATAGCCGGGCGTGGCGTTGTCCTCGTCGTCCATGGCATGGAAATTGCTGCGCTTTCGACCTCAGTCTTGACGATCAGCGCGGAGAATTTGGAATGCTTGAGGGAGCCGAGGTGCGGCTTGCCGTCGATATCGGTGGCACATTCACCGATATCGTGCTGGACGTGGGCGCGGCGCGCAAGACGCGCAAGGTGCTGACGACGCCGCAGCGGCCCGAGCAGGCGGTGCTGGACGGCATGCGCCTCATCCTCGCTGACGCGCGCGCGCATATCAGCGACATCGACGTCTTCATTCACGGCACCACGCTCGCGACCAATGCCATCATCGAGCGGCGCGGCGCGAAAACCGCGCTGATTGCGACGGAGGGCTTTCGCGACGTGCTCGATATCGGCACCGAGAGCCGCTACGACCAATATGACCTCAGCATCGACAAGCCGAAGCCGCTGGCGCCGCGCAGTCTGCGCTTCACCGTCCCCGAGCGTATCGACGCGCACGGTGCCGTTCGGCTCCCGCTGGACGAGACTTCTGTGCGCGCGCTCGCGCCGAAATTGCGTGAGCGAGGCGTCGAGAGCGTCGCGATCGCCTTCCTGCACTCCTACGCCAATCCCGAGCACGAACGCCGCGCTGCCGCGATCCTGGGCGAGGAGATGCCCGGCATCTCCGTGACCGTGTCGTCGGCCGTGTGTCCGGAAATTCGCGAGTATGAGCGGACCTCCACCGCGGTTGCGAACGCCTATGTGCAACCCCTTATCGACGGCTATCTGGCCCGCATGGCGGACGCCTTGCACGTCGAGCAGTTCCGCGGCGCCATCTATCTCGTCACCTCCGGCGGGGGCGTCACCTCGATCGAGACGGCGCGGCGCTTTCCGGTGCGTCTCGTCGAGTCCGGTCCGGCTGGCGGAGCGATTTTCGCGGCGCAGATCGCGGCGCGTCTTGGCGAGACCAAGGTGCTGTCCTTCGACATGGGCGGCACCACCGCAAAGATCTGCCTCATCGAGAAGTATCAGCCTGAGACCTCGCGCGTGTTTGAGGTCGATCGCGCCGCGCGCTTCCTCAAAGGCTCCGGCCTGCCGGTGCGCATCCCCGTGATCGAGATGGTCGAGATCGGCGCCGGCGGCGGCTCGATTGCCCATGTCGACGCGATGAAGCGCGTCACCGTGGGTCCGGAAAGTGCGTCATCGGAGCCGGGGCCGGCCTGCTACGGCCGCGGCGGCCAGCGTCCGGCCGTGACCGATGCGGACGTTGCGCTCGGCTTGATCGATCCCGACGCCTTTGCGGCGGGTACGATCAAGCTCGACCCCGAGCTTTCCAAACAGGCGCTGCTGCGCGATGTCGGCGAGCCGCTCGGCCTGTCCGCGGAAACCGCCGCCTATGCCGTGCACGAGGTCGTCTGCGAGAACATGGCAAGCGCGGCGCGCGTGCATGCGGTCGAGCGCGGCGCCGTGGTCGGCCAGCACACGCTGATCGCGTTCGGTGGCGCTGCACCGTTGCATGCGGCGCGCGTCGCCGAGAAGATCGGCGTCTCCCGGGTGATCGTGCCATCGAATGCCGGTGTCGGATCAGCCGTCGGATTCCTGGCGGCGCCCATCGCTTACGAATTGGTGCGCAGTCGTCATGTCCGACTCGATGATTTCGACACCGAGGCGGTCTCCGATCTCTTGCAGGAGACGGCGACCGAAGCGCGTGCGCTGGTCGAACCCGGCGCCGCCGGTGCGCCCGTGCGGGAGCGGCGCGCCGCCTTCATGCGCTATGTCGGCCAGGGCCACGAGATCTCGGTCGAGCTGCCGAACCGGCGGCTGACGACCGCCGATCTCGCCGGCCTGCGCCAGAAATTCGAGGCGGATTATGCTGCGATGTTCGAGCGGCCGATCCCGGGGGCGGCGATCGAGGTGTTGAGCTGGTCGGTGCTCGCGACCACCGAGGCGCGCAATCCAGCTGCGGTCGCGGCCGTCGCGCGCAAGCCCGCCGGAAAGGCGGCCGGCAGCCGCAAGTTCTTCGACGGCCGCGCAGGCGAGGTGATCGAGATCCCGCTCTATCGCCGCGAAGACATGGCGCCCGGCGCGACCATTGCAGGCCCTGCCGTGATCGCGGAGGACGAGACCTCCACCTTCGTCTCGACCAGTTTTGACGCCCATATCGACGGTGCCGGTAGCATCGTCATGGAACGAAAGGCGGCCTGATCATGAGCAAGGCAAGCGGCGCGAGCCTGATCGACCTCCAGATCATGTGGCACCGGCTGATCGCCGTGGTCGAGGAGCAGGCGCAGGTCCTGCTCCGTACCGCCTTCAGTCCAATTGTGCGCGAATGCGGCGACCTCTCTGCCGGCGTGTTTGACCTCAAGGGCCGCATGCTGGCGCAGGCGGTGACCGGCACGCCCGGCCACGTCAATTCGATGGCAGAATCTGTCAAGCACTTCATCGCGCACTTCCCGCTCCAGACGATGAAGGAAGGCGACGCCTACATCACCAACGATCCGTGGATGGGCACCGGCCATCTCAACGACTTCGTCGTCACCACGCCGTGCTTCAAGGATGGCAAGGTCGTCGCACTCTTCTCTTGCACCAGCCATCTCATGGACATCGGTGGCATCGGTTTCGGTCCCGATGCCACCGACGTGTTCATGGAGGGGCTCTACATCCCCATGCTGAAGCTGATCGATCAGGGCGTCGTCAACGAGACGCTGATGGCGATGATCCGCACCAACACGCGGCTGCCTATAGACACCGAGGGTGATACCTATTCGCTCGCGGGCTGCAACGACGTTGGTTGCGAGCGCCTGGTCGAGATGATGACGGAGTTCGGCATCGATACGCTCGACGAGCTCGGCGACTACATCTGCGAACGCTCGCGCGAGGCCGTGCTGGCCGAGGTCGCGAAACTTCCGAAAGGAAGCTGGCGCAACACCATGGTTGTCGACGGCTATGACGCGCCGGTCACGCTTGTCGCGACCTTGACGATTTCGGACAAAGGCATTCACGTCGATTTCGACGGCACCTCGGCCGCCTCCAAGTTCGGCATCAACGTGCCCTTGTCCTATACCACGGCCTACACCGTGTTCGGTCTCGGCTGCGTCGTTGCCTCGCAGATCCCGAACAACGCCGGCTCGCTCTCGCCGCTGACGGTGTCGGCGCCGGCGGGTGCGATCCTCAATGCGCCGAAGCCGGCGCCGGTGGCCTCGCGCCACATCATCGGCCAGATGTTGCCCGACGTCGTGTTCGGCTGCCTGCGCCAGATCATCCCCGAGCGCGTGCCGGCCGAAGGCACCTCGTGCCTGTGGAATCTCAACGTCCGCGGACAGACCCGAAGCGGCGCCGGCGGCAATTACGGGTTCTCGATGGCGGTGACCTCCAATGGCGGCACCGGTGCGCGCTTCGACAAGGACGGGCTGTCGGCCACCGCCTATCCCAGCGGTGTGCGCGGTACGCCGGTCGAGATCGCAGAGACGCAGACGCCTTTGATCTTCTGGCGCAAGGAGCTGCGTCCGGATTCCGGCGGAGCAGGGCGCACCCGCGGCGGGCTCGGTCAGATCATCGAGGTTGGCAGCGGCGTCGATGCCCCGTTCGACATTCTTGCCGCGTTCGACCGTATCGATCATCCGCCGCGCGGGCGTGATGGCGGCGAGGACGGCGCGGCCGGCTATGTCGGCCTGAAGTCTGGAAAGAAGCTGCGGGGCAAGGGCTTTCAGCAGGTGCCGCCCGAGGATCGGCTGGTGGTGCTGACACCGGGCGGTGCCGGGATCGGCGCGCCCGTCGAACGCGATCGAGCGGCCGTCAAGGACGACGTCGAGAGCGGCCTCGTGTCTGCCGATAGCGCGATTGCAGTTTACGGGTACACACGGTGACGCGTCAGGCGTCGCGCGCGTAGCGAACGGAGGGGTGCAATGATCACGCGACGAAGCTTCACCGCGGGCGCAGCGACGCTGCTTGCGGCCGGCCACATCTCCACTCGCGCCCGGGCGGCGGGCGTGAGCTGGGACATGTCGACGGTCTGGCCTGACGGCAATTTCCACACCCAGAACGCTTTTGCCTTCGCCGAGGAGGTGAAGAAGCAGAGCAGCGGCACTGTCAACATCACGGTGAAGGCCGGCGGCCAGCTCGGCTTCAAGGGCCCCGAGCATCTGCGCGCCGTGCGCGATGGCCTGGTGCCGCTCGCCGACGTCCTCAACATCCAGCAGGTCGGCGACGAGCCCTTCATGGGCGTCGAGAGCATCCCCTTCCTGTGCGGCTCGATGGACGAGCTGAAGGTGCTGCACAAATATGTGCGGCCCGAATACGAGAAAGTCGTCACCCGCAACAACCAGAAGATCCTCTACATCGTGCCGTGGCCGACGCAATATCTGCATCTCAAGGTCAAGGTCGCCAACGTCGAGGGCCTGAAGAACATCAAGATCCGCGTCCCCGACAAGAACGCCGTCGACATGCTGAACGCGATCGGCATGGCCGCGGTCATGATTCCCTGGGGGGAGACCATCCCTGCGCTCGCTTCCGGCGCAGTGGCCGGCGTCTCGACGTCGTCAGTGTCGGGTGTCGACGGAAAATTCTGGGAGTTCCTGAAATACGTCTACCCAACCAACCACGTCTGGTCGTCGCAGATGCTCACCGTCAATCTCGATTCCTGGAAAGCGCTCAGCGCCGATCAGCAGCAGCTCATCGGCGGCATCGCCGCCAAGATGGAGCCGGGCTTCTGGGCCAACTCGCTCAAGGCCGATGTAGACAGCCTCAATCGTCTGAAGGAGGGCGGCATGGAGGTGGTGCCGGTCTCGGACGCGATGATGACCGAAATTCGGGCCAAGACCGCGCCGCAGCTCGATGCTTTCCTCAAACGCGTGCCGGCAGCCGACAAGCCGGTGCGGGCTTATCTCGCCGAAATGAAGCGTGGCTGATGGTGAAGGCGTCGTGAGCGTCTCGCCCGAAGCTCCGCAGAGCCTCAATGCAACGGCGCCGGCGCCGCTGCGCATCCTGCTCGACGGCATCGACCGCCTCGGCCGGCTCGACGGCTGGATTGGCGGCGGCTGTCTGTTGATGCTGGCCCTGCTGATGCTGTGCGAGGTCGCAACGCGCTTCCTCTCGAACTTCCTGTCGTTTTTCCCGCCGTCGATCTCGATCGCCTGGGAATACTCGTCCTATCTGATGGCGGCGTCCTTCACTTTTGGCGCCGCGATGACGCTGCGTGGCGGCGGTCACATCCGAGTCGTCCTGCTGCTCAAGAACGCGCCGGCCTTGGTGCAGCGCGTACTCGAAGTCCTGTCGGCGGCTGCCGGCTTCGCTTTCATGGCGTTCCTGACCTCAGCGATGGCGAAGTTTGCCTTCGGTGCCTATGTGCGCGGCCAGGTCTCGACCTCGAGCGATACGCCGCTGTGGTTTCCACAAGCCGTCGTCACCTTCGGCATGCTGCTCTTGACGCTTCAGTTCCTGGCGCGCGCGATCCAGGCCGTGCTCGGCCTGCCGCTAGAGGATCACCGCATGAAGGCCTCGCCCGTAGAATGATCGCTCACGCGCCAGCCTCCGGACAGCGGATCCCATGACCATCGAAGTCGTTGCCCTTTTCGTGATCCTGTTCGCGTTGCTGGCGTGCGGCGTGTGGATCGGCCTGACGCTCGCGCTCACCGCGACGCTGCTGCTCGCGATGTTCCGCTCGATCCCGCTCGACAAGCTGCTGCCGCAATATGCCTGGAACATCCTGACCACGCAGGAGCTGCTGGCGCTGCCGCTGTTCATCCTGATGGGCGAGCTGTTGTTTCGTACCCGCTTGTCGCGTTCGCTGTTTCAGGGACTCGCGCCGTGGGCTGGGCTTTTGCCCGGTCGCCTGCTGCATGTGAACGTGATCGGCTGTACCATCTTCGCCGCGATCTCAGGCTCGTCGGCCGCGACCACGCAGGTGATCGGCCGCATGTCGCTCAACGAGCTGCTGCGCCGCGGCTATTCGCGCGACATCGCGATCGGCTCGCTCGCCGGCGCCGGCACGCTCGGCTTCCTGATCCCGCCGTCCAACATCATGATCATCTACGGCGTGCTCGGCGATGTCTCGATTTTGAAACTGTTCACCGCCGGCGTGCTGCCCGGCTTCTTGCTCGCCGCCACCTTCATGGCCTGGGTGATGCTGCACACGAGCCTCAACCGCAGCATGGTGCCGGAGACGGAAGCAAAGCTTTCGCAGGTGCCCTGGAGCGAGCGCTTTGCGGCGCTGAAGGATCTTGCGCCGGCCCTGTTCCTGATCGGCTGTGTGCTCGGCTCCATGTATGGCGGCCTCGCAACCCCGTCGGAAGCTGCGGCTGTCGGCGTCCTCGGCGCCGCGCTTGTCGCATGGGCGCAAGGAGCGATGTCGCGGCAGGTGATGCGGGACGTGCTGATCGGCTCGGTGGTCACCTGCTCGATGATTGCGCTGATCGTGCTCGGCGCCTCGATCCTCGGCAACGCGGCTGCCTTCCTCGGCATCCCACAGGCGATTGCCGCCTTCGTGAAGGGCTTGGGCCTGTCGCCCTTCATGCTGATCGTGGTGCTGGTCGTCTTCTATCTCGTCCTCGGCTGCTTCCTCGACGGCTTCTCGATGATCGTGATGACGCTGCCGATCGTGCTGCCGATCGTGAAGGCGGCGGGCTTCGATGAGATCTGGTTCGGCGTCTTCCTGGTGCTGGCCGTCGAGATGGCGCAGATCACCCCGCCGGTCGGCTTCAACCTGTTCGTGATCCAGGGCCTGACCGAAGATGGTCTCGGCTACATCGCCCGCGTGACGATGCCGTATCTGATGATCATGATCGGCTTCGTGCTGCTGCTGACGCTGTGGCCCGGCATTGTCACGCTGCTGCCGCGGGTGCTCTACGGATAGATCGTGCCGTCCCGGCCGGTGCCGGGACGGCATTGCGACGCCTCAGGCTTACGCCGCGGCCTTCTTCCGCGCGAGCTCGGCCTTGTACAGCTCGAACTCCTCCGCGATCGCGCGTGCGATCGACGGCCGCTGGCGCAGGCGCTCGTAATAGGCCTTCAGGTTCGGCCATTTCGCGAGCTCGATCGGCGGCGTCGCCATGGTCCAGTTGATCACCGTGACGAGTAGGCATCAGCGACACTGAAATGGTCGAGCAGGAATTCACGTCCCTTGAGATGATTGTCGAGATAGTCGAGCCGCGACAGGTTCTTCTCCAGCGCATAGGCCTTGGCCTCCTGCGGCGCCTTGCGGTCGAGCAAGGGGACGAACAAGGCCTTGTGTAGCTCGGTGCCGACAAAGCAGAGCCATTGATGCAGCCGCGTGCGCTCGATACCGGCGGCGGCGGCGAGGCCGGATTGCGGAAAACGATCGGCGACATATTGCAGGATCGCGGCGTTCTCGGTCAGCACCACGCCCTCGTCGGTGCGCAGAGTGGGCACGAGGCCAATCGGGTTCACGGTGCGGAAGTCGGAGCCGTCGTTCAGCACTGTCTTGGTCGGCGGATCGACTTCGAGATAGCTCGCTTCGGCGCCAGCTTCGTACAGCGCGACGCGGGTCGCCATCGAGCAGGCGAGCGGCGAGAAATAGAGATCCATCTGTAGCCTCCTGGGGCAATTCGTTCTGGGGTGTCGCTCAACCTGGCCAGATTGATTTTTATACTGTCTTGCATAATATAAGACCGGTCAAGGATTATCTTGCGAAATGGTACAAAAATCGAAGCCGCCGGTTGCTGCCAGCGGACCCAAGCGCCGCGGCCGGCCGCGTGCCTATGAGCCCGGCGTCGCGCTTGGCAGGGCGCTCGACCTGTTCCGCAAGCAGGGCTTTGCCGCGACCTCGCTGGACGATCTCAGCGAAGCCACCGGCATGAACCGGCCGAGCCTCTATGGGGCGTTCGGCGACAAGCGCGAGCTCTACATCAAGAGCTACCAGCGCTACCGGGAGGAAGCGCGCGCGTCGATGGCGGAGATCTTTCGCCAGGAGATGCCGGTGCGCCAGCGCCTGGAGCACATCTTCGCGTCCGCGCTAAACATTTATCTTTCGGGCGACACTGGTCCGCGAGGCTGCTTCACGGTGGTGACTGCGGCATCCGAGGCAGTGAGTGATCCCGAGATCCGCGCCATGGTGCTCGACGGTCTCACCGAGCTCGACAAGGCCTTTGCCAGTTGCTTCCGCCGCGCCAAGGAGAAGGGCGAACTGCCTGATAGCGCCGAGCCGGCGGTGCTGGCGCAGGTCGCATCCGCGACCGTGCACACGATCGCCATCCGCTCCCGCGCCCACGTTCCGCGCAAGGAGCTGGAGGCGATCGTCAGCGGCGCGATCGACCTGATGGTGGGGATCGGGGTCAAAAACTGAGCCGTCCGGTGCAGGCCGGGACGACATCGAGGGTGAGGCGCGGTCGTGCGTCTTGCCAAACCGGACGGAGCGCTAATACCCTCTCGCCCGATTCACCACGTTCTCCAGCACGCCGCCCGCTTCGAACCGCGCAATCTGCTCGGCGACGTAGGCCGAGATCGCATCCGCGTCAGTGTCGGCCGCATTGTGCGGCGTCAGCAGCACCTTGGGGTGGGCCCAGAACCGGCTATCCGCTGGCTGCGGCTCCTGGACGAAAACGTCGAGCGAGGCGGCGCCCAGCGTGCCGTCATCGAGGCAGGCCAGGATGTCGGCTTCGTTCTGCAAGCCGCCGCGGCCGGCGTTGATCAGCACCGGCGCGCCGAGCGGGCTCTTACGGTTGAGCTTTGTGAAGACGTCGCGGTTGAGGATGCCGTGCGTGTCAGGCGTCAGCGGCAGCAGGCAGACCAGGATGTCGGTCGTGCGCAGGAACGCGTCCATTCCGGCTGCGCCGTGGAAGCATTCCACGCCCTCGATCGCGCGCGGGCTGCGGCTCCAGCCGGTGACGCGGAAGCCGAGCCGGCGCAGCACGGCGGCCGCATCACTGCCGAGCGTGCCGAGCCCCATGATGCTCACTGTGACCGCGCTTGCAGGCCATTGATAAGTCGGCTCCCAGCGCTTCTCGCGCTGGCACTGGCGCAAATAGAGCTCCTGGCGATGGTGCATCAGCACATGTAGCACGACATATTCAGTCATGCGGTTGGTCAGGTCGGGCACTGCGACGCGCACCAGCGGCACATCGGGCAGGCTCCTGTCGGCCATCAGCGCGTCCACGCCGGCGCCCAGATTGAAGATCGCACGCAGATTGGGGAAGGCACCGAGATCGCCCGGCACCGGTTTCCACACGGCGGCATAGTGCACCTCGGCCGGATCGAGCCCCGCATCAGGCAGCAGCACCACGCGACGGCCGCCGCAGACCGTCTCGAACCGGGCCTTCCAGCGCTCCGGCAGCCAGTTCTGCTGCGTGCTGTTGATCAGGACGGCCAGTGTGCCCAGGGTCATTCGAAGTGCCTCGTCGAGTTCCGCTTGAGAAGGCCCTCCTTGGCACGATCTACCGGATTTTTCTTGCAAATTTTTTCCGCAGCCCTGTCGGGGCGAGGCATATTGGCGCGTCTTTAGAACAGACGAGGGAAGTGTCGCCTATGCTTTATGCCATTCTTTGCTACCACGATGAGGACTTCGTCGGCTCCTGGAGCAAGGACCAGGACGAGGCCGTGATGAAGAAGCTCGCCGTGGTGCAGGAGAAGCTCACCAAACAGGGCCGGCTCGGGCCGGTGGCGCGGCTGTTGCCGACCACCGCGGCGGCGACGCTGCGCAAGGAAGACCCGCCGCTGGTGCTCGACGGCCCCTATGCGGAGACCAAGGAGCAACTCCTCGGCTTCTACATCGTCGACTGCAAGAACCTCGACGACGCGCTCGACGTCGCCCGCGATCTCGGCGCTGCCAATCCCGGCGGCGCCTATGAGGTGCGTCCCGTCGGCGTGTTCAGGCCCGGAGGGAATCTGACGTGAGCGAGGCCGACACCGCCTGGATCGAGACTGCGCTGACCTCGGCGCGCCCTCAGGCGGTCGGGGCGCTGCTGCGCTATTTCCGCGATCTCGACACCGCCGAAGAGGCCTTTCAGAACGCCTGCTTGCGCGCGCTGAAAACTTGGCCGCAGAATGGCCCGCCGCGCGATCCCGCGGCCTGGCTGATCATGGTCGGCCGCAACGTCGCGATCGACGAGGTCCGCCGCGCCCGCAAGCAGCAACCGCTGCCGGACGACGACCAAGCGATCTCCGATCTCGACGACGCCGAGGGCGCGCTCGCGGAGCGGCTCGACGGCTCGCACTACCGCGACGATATTTTGCGGCTGATGTTCATCTGCTGCCATCCGCAACTGCCGGCGACGCAGCAGATCGCGCTGGCGCTGCGCATCGTCTGCGGCCTCACCGTGAAGCAGATCGCGCGCGCCTTTCTGGTTTCGGAGGCCGCGATGGAGCAGCGCATCACCCGCGCCAAGGCAAAGGTCGCCGACGCCGGCGTACCCTTCGAAGCGCCCGGCGCGGTCGAGCGTTCCGAGCGGCTCGCCAGCGTCGCGG
The DNA here is from genome assembly GCF_023073535.1 of Bradyrhizobium sp. 179. NCBI lineage: Bacteria > Pseudomonadati > Pseudomonadota > Alphaproteobacteria > Hyphomicrobiales > Nitrobacteraceae > Bradyrhizobium > Bradyrhizobium sp. 179. The sequence continues at coordinate 27,923 of NZ_JADPJR010000087.1, forward strand.
CGATGATCTACCTGATCTTCAACGAGGGCTATTCGGCGAGCGGCGATACCGCGGAGCTCCGCAAGCCGCTGTGCGAAGAGGCGATCCGGCTGGCGCGGCTGCTGCTGCGGCTGTTTCAGAGCGAGCCGGAGATCATGGGCCTGACGGCGCTGATCCTGTTGCAGCACGCGCGCAGCGCCGCCCGCTTTGCCGCGGATGGGTCGCTGATCCTGCTGGAGGACCAGGACCGTTCGCTCTGGAACGGCACCATGATCGCGGAGGGCCTTGCCCTGATTGACAAGGCGATGCGTCACCGCCACAGCGGGCCCTACCAGATCCAGGCCGCGATCGCCGCGCTGCATGCGCGGGCATCGACGCCAGAGGAGACCGACTGGGCGCAGATCGACCTGCTCTACGGCGCGCTCGAAGTGCTGCAGCCCTCGCCGGTGGTGACGCTCAACCGCGCCGTCGCGGTCTCCAAGGTGCGCGGACCTCAGGCCGCGCTGGACCTGATCGAGCCGCTGGCGCCGAAGCTTGCCAACTACTTCCATTTCTACGGCGTGCGCGGTGCCTTCCTGATGCAGCTCGGCCGCAACGACGAGGCCCGCATCGCCTTCGACCGCGCCATCGCGCTCGCCAACACCTCAGCGGAAGCCGCCCACATCCGCATGCATCTGGATCGCCTGATCCGGGACAGCCAGCCGAAGCCGAAGGAAAGCGCCAAGGCGAAATAGGGCGCAAACCGTCGCGGTCGTCATGTCCCGGCTTGTCCCGGGCAGCCCAGTCTTGCCATCGGCGAAGAACGTCGATGGCCGGGGCAACGCCCGGCCACGACGTGGGGTGGGCAGCGTGCCAAAAATTTCGTTTCGATCTTGTCGGCCGGGGCCTCGCTCGTTCGTCCTATGCGTGTGTCCCGGGAGCCCATCCATGCTGAAAGCCATTGCCGTCATCGCAATCGTCCTCGCGGCCGGAATTGCGGCCGTGCTGGTCTTTGCCGTGACGAAACCCGACACATTCCGTGTCGAGCGCACTCTCGCCGTGAAAGCGCCGGCCGACGCGATCTATCCGCAGGTGGCCGATTTCCACCGCTGGACCGCCTGGTCGCCCTACGAGAGCCGCGATCCCGCCATGAGGCGGACCTTCGGCGGAGCCGCGGAAGGTAAGGGCGCGAGCTATGCCTGGGACGGGAACAACAATGTCGGCGCCGGCCACATGGAGATCCTCGAGGCGAACGCGCCTTTGAGGCTCCGCATCAAGCTTGATTTCGAGCGCCCGCTCGAAGGCCATAACAGCGCCGAGTTCACCTTTGTGCCGCAAGGTGATGCCACACTGATCACGTGGGCGATGTATGGTCCGGCCCCGTTCCTGTCCAAGCTGATGCAGGTGTTCATCAACATGGACAGCATGATCGGCAAGGATTTTGAGGCCGGCCTCGCCAGCCTGAAGAAGCTCACTGAGAAGCAATAAGTCTCACAGGAAGCGAAGAGGAGAGAAACGATGCTCAATCCCTATCTGTTCTATCAGGACACCTGCGAAGCTGCGTTCAACTATTACGTCAAGGTTCTCGGCGGCAAGATCGATGCCATGATGCGCGCCTCGGACGCGCCGCCGGAGGTGCCCGCCTCACCCGGGCGCGAGAAGATGATCATGCATGCGCGAATGTCGCTGCCCGACGGCAGCGTATTGATGGCCTCCGACGCGCCGCCCGAGCATTTTCAAAAGCCACAGGGCTTTTCGATCTCGCTCACGGTCAAGGACCCCGCGGACGGCGAGCGCAAGTTCAACGCGCTCGCCGACGGCGGCAGCGTCACCATGCCCTACAGCAAGACGTTCTGGGCCAAGGGTTTTGGCATGTGCGTCGATAAGTTCGGCATTCCCTGGATGGTGAACTGCCCGGCGGAAGGAATGTGACGGGCGCGATCGCCCACATGGTCGATTGAATGTGATCCCCTCTCTCCAAAGCCGCGGGAGAGGGGACACATAATGGATCGTACGGAGCGTGGAGCCGCTCCGTCAGGCGCGGATCGGCCGTTCATCCTCTCATCGGATTGATCCGGTCACGTCCGCGCCCGGCGGCGACGCTTGCACTCAGCGAGGGCAAATCACGAGCTTCGTGCCGAGCTGCCTGTTATTGTCCGCTTCGATCTCGTCATGGACCGCCCACCACGCCTCGGAGTATGGCCGCAGGGTGCCGAGCACGCGTTCCCGCTCCCGATTGGGATCATTTGCCGCGGGGACGGGATTCGTTGCGTGCCGTTTCGCGATTTGAGGGCGGTTCGGGCGTTGTTGGGGTCTTGGCCGAGGCTATCCCACGCGATCGGGCGACGCTCCTGCGCCGGTGCGACTGCGCATCCGGGAAAACTTGCATCGCGTCGGTCAAATGGAACTTAAGGCAAACCAGTGGGCCGGCATGGCCGAGGAATGAATTGGCGATTCGCATCACTTTGCGCGAGCAGTGCGGCCGCTTCGTGAAACGATGCGGACTGCATCGCACAACAATTGACGCAATATTGGGCTGTGCTCTGCACGTCAGAATCGTTATTTGTGAGTCATAAAATCTACAAACTGGGATGGACGTCACTTGGAAGGGGAGCGACCGATGGCGGCGGCGCTACAGATCAATTTTGCTCTTTGGGGGATGCTCATCTGCGTCAGCATGAAGCTGGTGCCGGTGATTCAGACTCTCTTTTGAAGCTAGCCAGCGCGTGATGGCGAACAACCCCGGTGCGCACATAACGTGCGAGCACAGGGAACCCGCCCTATGGCCTCGGACCAGCCAAGCCAAGGGCCATTGGAGCGGCGGCTGGCAAATTGGTCAGCGGCAGCGCGGGTAGATCGCGGCGAGATCACGCCCCTTGAGCAAGAGCAGCCGCGAAGTGAGGCCGCCACGGCGGCTGATCCAGTCGCGCACCGGGCCGGGATAGGCCGCAAGCACCGCGACCGATGCCTCCGGCTCGGCATAGATGTGCCCGCGCCGGTCGATCGAACGTGCGGCATGGAAGCCGAGCACCGCCCGCTTGGTGACACAGATGCGCTCGCCTGGCACGATGCTCAGCACCAGGGTGCAGGCGGACAGGCAAGGACCATCGATCACCACGCGCTCGCCGCTCTCGCGCACCTGCTCGAACAGGTCGAGGAACGGCCCGACCTGTCCGCCCGGCGATTGGATGATGCGGATCTCCGCGGCCGCGGGCGCAGAGGCGAGCAGAGCTGTCGCGAGCAGCCAGGTTTTGAAGGTGACGCGTCGCATGGCACTCTCCGAACTCTCGACATCAAGGTGGGCAAAGCCACCGGTCGCGCGAATGCGCGCCCGATGACAGGCTCCGCGTGCCAGCATTGGCACCGCTGGTCCGGAACGAGGGTGGGCACGGCGCGTGTGCGCCTTTGCCCACCTTACCCGTGCCTACCCGTTGCGCCGCTGGCCGCGCAGTGTCGGCAGGCCGATACCCGCCGCATCGAAGCCGCCATCAACGGCTAAAATTTGGCCAGTGATGTAGCTCGCATTTGCCGAGCACAGGAAGTAGATCGCGTCCGCGAGCTCCTGTTCCAGGCCGTAACGGTTGAGCGGAATGGCGTCGTGATAGTCGGCGCGGATCTCCTTGGTGTGCACCTGCTTCGCCATCGCGGTGTCGACAGGCCCCGGAGCGACCGCGTTGACGCGGATATTGAGGGAGGCGAGCTCGACCGCGAGCTGCTTGGTGAGGTGCGCCAGCCCCGCCTTGCTGGTGCCGTAGGCCGAGCGCAGCGTCGAGGCGCGCACCGCCGAGATCGAGGTGATGTTGACGATGGCGCCGCCAATGCCGTCGCGCATCAAGGGCACCGCTGCCTTGGTGCAGAGGAACGGGCCGGTGAGGTTGACTTCGAGCACGCGGCGCCAGTCAGCCTCCGACGTCTCCATCAGCGGCGCGAACACCGCGATGCCGGCATTGTTGACGAGCGCATCCAGCCGGCCGAATTGCCGTTCGAGCGCGGTCATTGCAGTGGCAACCGCAGCCTTGTCTGAGACATCGCAGGTGAGCGCCAGCGTCGCCTCGCTCTGGCCGATCTCGGCGACCGCGCGGCCGAGCAGTTCGCTCTCGACGTCGAGCAACGCCACGCGCCAGCCCTCGGCGAGGAACTTCTTCGCGGTCGCAAGCCCGATGCCGCGCGCAGCTCCGGTGACGAGGGCGACTTTTTGTGGGGCTTGCGGCATTGGTGATCTGTCCCTGTCGGAAACGTAAGCCGCGCGGCGGCCAACGCATTTTACTTTGCTTTCGTTCCGACAAGAAGGGCAACCGAAAGTCAATCCCCGTCACATCGCGGTTGCCGGGGGGAGGGGGGATCGCTAGGTGCCGCTGATGCCGCGCCTGGCCTCGGGTTCGCCGGCATCAGGTCTCGTCAAGTTTCCCCGCGTGGCGGATCGAGGCTTCGCAAGGTCGAGTTCATCACGTCGGAAACGGGGGCTCGGCCGCATCGACAGCCGTTTTCGCCGAAGCCGCGGCGACTGGCTTCCAGATCGACCAAATTATCTCCAGGTCGGTGTCGGCTCGAGGAGATTGCATTCGTCTTACTTGGGAGCAGGGGCCGGACCGGCCCCCTTCCATGCATATCACGGAGCACGTCCATGCGTTTCATGGTGATCGTCAAGGCAAACCAGGATACCGAGGCCGGCAAGATGCCGAGCACGGAGATGCTGGCGGCCATGGGCAGGTTCAACGAGGAAATGGCCAAGGCCGGCGTGATCGAGGCCGGCGAGGGCCTGCATCCGACGGTGAAGGGCGCCCGGCTCAGATATTCAGCGCGGTCGGAGGCAAGCGTCACCCGCGGTCCGTTCGATCTCTCCCCCGATCTGATCGCCGGCTTCTGGCTGATCAAGACTGCATCGCTCGACGAGGCCATCGCCTGGATGAAGCGTGCGCCGTTCGACTCCGGCTCCGAGATCGAGATCCGCCAAGTGTTTTCGGCCGACGACTTTGGCGAAGCCTTCACCCCCGAACTGCGCGAGCAGGAAGAGCGCACGCGCGCCCATGCGGCGAAGAAATAGCTCTCCGCCGCCGTCATTCCGGGGCGCGGATAGCGCCAGCCGGATCCATCGGCGGCAGCAATAGCGATGAATGGACTCCGGGGCTCGTGACTTCGTCGCGCCCCGGAAGTGACAGCGAATAACGAGGAACTCCCATGCGATTTATGATGCTCATGATCCCACTCGGTTACGAGAGCGCACCGCCGGACGTGCAGCTCGATCCAGAACGCGTTGCCGCGATGATGCGCTACAACGAGGCGCTGAAGGATGCCGGCGTGCTGATCACGCTCGACGGCCTGCATCCGCCCTCGATGGGCGCACGGGTCTCGTTTGCGACCGGCGTGCCTGTCGTGACCGACGGGCCTTTCACTGAGGCCAAGGAGGTCCTGGGTGGTTACTGGATGATCGAGGTCGCCTCGCGCGAGGACGCGATCGCATGGGCCAAGAAGTGTCCGGCCTCGCCGAACGAAATCATTGAGATCCGGCAGGTGCAGGAGATGAGCGACTTTCCGCCCGACGTGCAGCACGCCGCCGCCGGATTCGACGAGCTGAAGAAGTAGCCACAGCGGTCGCGATGAATCGCGGCTAGCGTCAATCGATCAACAAGGAGAGAACCGATGAGCACCGAACAGAAATTTCTCGCCGTCTATCTCGGCAGCATGACGGGTGCGAAAATGGCGGCCTGGCGCGCGCTGCCCGAGGCCGAACGGAAAGCAAGGGAGCAGGAGGGCATGGCCGCCTGGCACGGCTGGGTCGAGAAGCACCAAGCCGTCATCGTCGAGATGGGCGGCCCGCTCGGGAAGACCCGCAGGATCGACGCAAGCGGCATCACCGAGGTCAGCAATGCCCTGACCGGCTTCACGGTCGTGCGGGCTGCCTCGCAAGAGGAAGCAGCCAGGCTGTTCGAGAACCATCCGCATTTTGCGATCTTCCCGGGCGAGGCGATCGAAGTCATGCCCGTGCTGCCCATTCCGCAGATGTAGCTTCGGTCGAACTCCTTTCCGGGCCGATACTGACGCATCGGCCCGGCCTGACGTGAAAATACGGGTTAATGACGCCTCATCGCCGCTAGTGACCTTCACGTCCGCCTCATGTAAAAGTCGTTCACATGAGCTGGCGCAAGGAGCAACGCCGCGCCGAGCGCGGCTATCACCACGGCAATCTGAAGGAGGCCCTGTTGCAGGCCGCTCTCGGGCTGATTGCCGAGAAGGGCGCGGCCGGCTTCACCTTTGCCGATGCTGCGCGCATGGCCGGGGTCAGCGCGGCGGCGCCCTATCGGCATTTTCGTGACCGCGACGAGCTGTTGTCCTCGATTGCCCAGCGCGGCTTCGAGCAGTTCGAGGCGCGCCTGACTTCGGCCTGGGACGATGGGCGTCCCGACACGGTCACCGCGTTCGAGCGCGTCGGCAAGGCCTATCTCGCCTTCGCCCGCGAGGAGCCCGCTTTCTATAACGCGATGTTCGAATCCGGCCTGCCGGTCGATGCCAATCCGGCGCTTCAGGCCGCCAGCGAGCGCGCCTTCAACATCATTCGCGCCGCCGCGGAGCGGCTCGCCGCATTGGCGCCTCCCGGCACGCCGCGGCCGCCGGCGATGATGATGGCGCTGCACATCTGGTCCATGGCGCATGGCGTGGCCTCCTTGTTTTCCCGCGGCGATGCCGCGCGACGAAAACTGCCGATGTCGCCGGATGAACTGCTCGAAGCCGAGGTGCTGATCTATTTGCGTGGTCTCGGCTTCCCGACGGATCGCCGCCCGCAGAAGAGCGCCGAGCCGCCGCCAGTGCCACCGGAGGCGTCCTCCGGTTCAGGCGTGCCGCCCGGCGGCCCCTGGGGCAAGCCGAAATAAAATTGCGCAAATAATTCGGCGACCCTGTCTGGCGGCTGGCTTGACAAAATCGCGGGATGGTCTAGCTATGTAAATGTTATTTACATTCACAACGGCGCTGATGCCGTCATGGAGATGGAAATGGCCTACACCGCTGATGTCAATCGATGGCGCGGCCCCTCGGACCAATACCAACAGTACCAGCGTCCTCACATGCTGGAGACGCCCTGGCATCCCGGCTGGATCGCCGTGACCATTCTCGGCTTCATCATCTGGTGGCCGATCGGACTTGCCCTTCTCTTTTTCACACTCGGGAGCAGAAGAATGTCGTGCTGGAGCCACCAGGATCGCTGGCAGAACAAGATGGAGAAGATGCAGTACAGGATGGACCGCATGCGCGATCGCATGGAGCGCCGTGGCTTCGGCTTTGGCTTCGGCCCGCCGTCATCCGGCAACCGCGCCTTCGATGAATATCGCGCCGAGACGCTGCAGCGGCTCGAGGAAGAGCAGCGCGAGTTCAAGGATTTCCTGACCCGGCTGCGTCACGCCAAGGACAAGGAGGAGTTCGACCAGTTCATGGCGCAGCACAAGACCCGTCCGACCCCGCCGCCGACCGACCAGCAGCAGGGTTGACACCTCTCAAAGCCTTCAGGCGCATGCCCCCAAAGTCCTGATGGCCCCGAGCCGCCCGCCTGCGCAACCCGCAGGCGGGCGGTTTGGTTTTCGGGGAAGGCGGCGGTCAGCCGCGACGTTCAGGTCGTGATCGCGAGCTGCGCGCGGACCGACGCCAGGAAGTGTTCGTAGGCGTGGTCCACGATTTCGTTGAGCGATCGTGTTCGCGCGAACATCGCCTTGGCCTCGGCGAGAAACTCGTCCCGGCTCGGGATCTTCGGCAGATGCAGATGCGTCAGCGCATCGACGCCTTCGTGCGCGCGGTTGAGGATGTCGTGCAGCGTCGGCAGTTGCAGCTGGGCGAGGTCTGCCCGGCGCCGCGCCGACGAAATCGCATGGGCCAAGGTCTGCGCATCGAACCGTCCGGCAAGTTCGCGGGCCGCCCGATTGATGACCCGCGCGCCGAGCGGCTGCTCGTTGCGCAGCACCTGTTCGGGCGGCGCCTTCATGTTCCAGACGACGCCGATCCACGACAAGACCTTCAGGATGTAATAGGTCACGTCGATCTCCCACCAGCGAAAGCCCTGTCGCACGCTGCTCTGGTAGGCGTGGTGATTGTTGTGCCAGCCCTCACCCAGGGTGAACAACGCCAGCAGCCAGTTGTTGCGGGAATCATCACCCGTCACGTACCGCTTGCGTCCATGCACATGGGCGAGGGAATTGATGCAGAAGGTCGCGTGATAGACCAGCACCGTGCTCCAGAGGAAGCCGACGACCAGACCTGACCAGCCCGCCACCAGGAAGCAGAGCGCTGCAAGCACAAAGGCCGGCAACAGCTCGAGCCGATGCAGCCACATCAGCTCCGGATAAGCGGCGAAATCGGCGATCTTCACGAGGTCGGTCGAGTCGTGCTGCCGCGAAAAAATCCAGCCGAGATGGCTGTAGAGGAAGCCGCGGTGACGCGGCGAATGCACGTCGGTTTCGGTATCGGAATGCAGGTGATGGTGCCGATGCTTGGCCGCCCACCACAACACGCTCTTCTGCGCGCTGCTCTGCGCGAGGCAGGCCAGGATGAACTGAAACACTCGGCCGGTCGCAAATGCCCGATGTGAGAAGTAGCGGTGGTAGCCGGCTCCGATCGCAAACATCCGCACGCAATAGAGTGAGACGCAGATCACGACGGCCTGCCAATCGATGCCTGACCAGATCGCTGCAACGCAGCCGAGATGGACCAGCAGAAACGGCAGGGCGGAGGGATACATGATGTCGTCATGCTGGTCGTCGGCGGCGGTGTTGGGCGACATGTTTTCAGAGTGACCTTGAACGAAGAGGATGCGTTTCGCTCCGGCGCAGCCAAAGTCGGCCGCCCGTGAAAAACCCCGCTGATGGCGTGCCACCGCGGGGTCGCGAACGAGATGCTTTGCCGGTACATTCGGCCAAACCGGTCGGCCGAAGCTCGACGAACATATGGTCCTGAATGCCTGCTATGCAAGCACGTAGTCTCACGGAAACGGCACCGAGCGCACGCCAGGTCGAGCGCAGCGGCCGATCACCGAGGATTTCGACCATGCCACCGGCATGATGATCGGCGCCGAGGTGGTGATCGGCGGAGGTCACAAGCCTTTCAGAACATCAGCATCGGCACGGCGTCAGGCGGCCCGCCGGTGGTTCTCGCCGCCACGATCCGGCGTGACCGGCTCCGAACTGGTCTGGCCTGGCGCGTCCAGCACCGCGACGTGATGCCGATACACCATCTCCCAGCCCTTCCATCCCGTGAACAGGAGGATGCCGACGACGATGAGCGACAGCACCACGCCCCACGGCTTGACCGCAGCTTCAGTGCCTTGCGCGTAGCGGAGATAGAAGTTCACCAGCGCCAGCACGACCGCTGCGAGATTGCCGACCATATGGTACCAGGCATCATTCAGGCGGCGGATCCGGGGCTCGCTGAAGAAGTCCGTAAAGCCGGCCGCAGCAGCAACGAGCGCCATGACAATGCCGGCGCCGATCAGCCAGATCGCGGCGCGCGCCCAGAAAGCATCGCCGGTTCCGATGAACGCCAGATCGGCGACGGGCGCGCCGACCAGGAACGCGACGGGGAATGGAATCAGCATCGGGTGCAGAGGGTGGTCGCCGACCGCGGCGGTCGTTTTGGGGTTGATGCTCATGGAATACCTCGCCAAAAATGAATTTCCAGGACAACTTTTCCGGGCGAGGGCTGGTTCCTGCAGGCGCTGGACGGCGCTCTGCATGCTGTCTGCAGGTATGAAGCGGAACTCCCGTGCCCGACGCAGCGGACCCGCCTGCCTCCCATCCCCCTGCGCTGCCTGCCTTTCCCGGAGCCAAATTCGCTGCCGGTAACCCGCCATTAACCAACGCCGGGCTCTGGTAATTGCGGACAGTCGCGCCCGAAGCCGTGTCGAGGCCCATAGTTTTGACATCTTGGCGGGGAATGCAGGCGACCGGCTTTGGATGAGCCTTTGGACGAGCCCTGCACCCCAAAAAGACAAGGCTTTTGAGCGGGCTTGCCAGCCGCGCCGGTTCTAGCGCGGCTGTTGGGGAACACCGGCAGCCATTTGCTGGCCGAAGGATGTTGGGTAACGACCGCCTTGAGAGGATACTGCTTATGAATCCGGCCGACGTGGCTCAGTCAGCCCTTCCGGTTGCTGCCTCCGCCGACGTGTCGCTGATTGCGCTGTTCTGGCAGGCTCACTGGATCGTGAAAGCGGTGATGCTGGGACTTCTGTCCTGTTCGGTCTGGGTCTGGGCAATCGCCATCGACAAGATCTTTCTTTACGCGCGCACGCGGCGCTCGATGGACCGATTTGAGCAGGCCTTCTGGTCCGGCGAATCGATCGAGGAACTCTATCGCACGCTCTCGGCCAAGCCGACCCATTCCATGGCGGCCTGTTTCGTCGCGGCGATGCGCGAATGGAAGCGTTCCTTCGAGAGCCATGCCCGCTCGGTCGCGGGCCTCCAGATGCGCATCGACAAGGTGATGAACGTGTCGATCGCGCGCGAGGTGGAGCGGCTGGAACGCCGACTCCTGGTGCTCGCGACCGTCGGCTCCGCCGGCCCCTTCGTCGGCCTGTTCGGCACCGTCTGGGGCATCATGTCGAGCTTCCAGTCGATCGCGGCGTCGAAAAATACCTCTCTGGCGGTGGTGGCCCCCGGTATCGCGGAGGCGCTGTTTGCGACCGCCGTCGGCCTTATCGCCGCCATTCCTGCCACTATTTTCTACAATAAGTTCACCTCCGAGGTGAACCGGCAGGCCCAGCGGCTCGAGGGCTTCGCGGATGAATTTTCCGCCATCCTGTCGCGTCAGATCGACGAGCGGGGCTGACCGACGGCATGTATAGTGTGAAGGGCAAATTGGGCACCAGATCATGGGCATGAACGTCGCGAGTTCGTCCGGAGGCGGCGGGCGCCGCAGCCGGCGCAAGCCGGTCATGGCCGAGATCAACGTCACTCCCATGGTCGACGTCATGCTGGTGCTGCTCATCATCTTCATGGTGTCGGCACCACTGCTCACCGTCGGCGTGCCGCTCGATCTGCCGCAGACCCAGGCGAAAAGCCTCGAGCAGAACGACCAGAAGCCGATCCAGATGTCGGTCGACATCAAGGGCAAGGTGTTCATCAACGACGCGGAGATCGCGATCAACGAGCTGGTGCCGAAGCTCAAGGCGATCACGGACGCCCGCGGCGGGCTCGAGGAACGCATCTATCTGCGCGCCGACAAGAAGGCCGATTACGGAACGGTTGCCAGGGTGATGGGCCTGTTGTCCGGCGCGGGCTTCAAGAAGCTGGCGCTCGTCACGGAAGCGGATCAGGGGTAGGCCGTGAAGGTGAAGGTCGACAAGACACTCGTTGCGTCGATTGCTCTCCACGTCCTCGTGCTGGGATGGGGGCTCGTCACCTTTAGCAGCAAGGCCTATGTGGCGCCGGAAGAGTCGCTTCCGATCGACATCATCTCCTCGGATCAGCTCGCGAAGATGATGGCGGGGCAGAAGACCGGCGACAAGGACAAGCCGAAGCCGAAGGTGGAGAAGATCGCAGAGCCCAAGCCCGAGGAAGACGCTGTCGGCAAGATCACCGAGAAGAAAGAGCTGATCAAGACCAACTCGACGCCCGAGCCGCCGCCAAAACCCGTCGAGAAGCCGGTCGAAAAGAAGCCCGAGCCGCCGAAGCCGGTCGCCGAGGCGAAGCCGAAGGAAGAGCCGAAGCCGCAGGAAAAGAAGCCTGATCCGGCCAAGGAAGATCCGATCGCCGAGCTCCAGAAGAAGTTGGAGACCAAGAAGCCGCCGCCAAAGCCGGTTGAGCAAAAGGTCGCGGCGGTGCAGCCGCAGCAGCAGCCCAAGCCCAAGGAGCGCACCTTCGATCCCGCGCAGATCCAGCGCGACCTCGACAAGCGCGCGGCGACCCGGCACGAACTCGCCGGCGCGGCGCTGAACGCATCGGCCTCGCTGGGATCGGCGACCGGGACCGCCGCCAACAACGTCGCGACCTGGCGTGGTGCATTCCAGGGCGCGGTCAAGCGCTGCTTCACGCCCACCTATAACGGGCAGGACGCCGATCAGTATGAAGCCGACATCGACATTCCCATGAAGATCGACGGATCGCTGGCATCAGAGCCCATCGTCGTCGCGGTGAGGGGACCGTCGCGGTCGATCGCCCAGGCGGTGGCGGAGAGCGCCAAGCGCGCCATCGTGCAGTGTCAGGTCTACTCCTTCATGCCGAAGCAGCAGTACGAGAGCTGGAAGCTCATTCCCATGACTTTCGGCCTGAAAGATATGTTGTGACATCCAAACAAAAGATTTTTGCAATGAATGACGTCCGATCGATCAACCGCCGCCGCTTCATGACCCTGACGGGATCGACGCTCGCGATGCTCGGGGGCCCGGCCTTCGCGCAGGGCCAGGAGCCCCGCCTTCGCATCGATCCCACGGCATTCCAGCCGATCCCGATCGCGATCACCAACTTCGTGCCGGGCTCGCCCGCCGACGGCGACGTCGGCAACGGCGTCACGCAGGTGATCACCAACAATTTGAAGCGCTCGGGCCTGTTCGCGCCGATCGATCAGGCCGCCTTCATCGAGCGCATCAGCAACATCGACGTCGCGCCGCAATTCCAGAACTGGAAAACCATCAACGCGCAGGCCCTCGTCACCGGCCGCATGACGCGGCAGCCGGACGGCCGCCTCAAGGCCGAATTCCGCCTGTGGGACGTGATCTCCGGCCAGCAGCTCGCCGGCCAGCAATATTTCACCTCGCCGGAGTATTGGCGCCGCATCGCCCACATCATCTCCGATCAGATCTACGAGCGGATGACCGGCGAGAAGGGCTATTTCGACAGCCGCGTGGTGTTCGTGGACGAAACCGGGCCGAAGGAGCGCCGCGTCAAGCGACTTGCGATGATGGATCAGGACGGCGCCAATGTTCGCTACCTGACGCGCGGCTCCGACCTCGTGCTGACGCCGCGCTTCTCGCCCAACTCGCAAGAGATCACCTATATGGAGTTCGGCCAGGGCGATCCGAAGGTGTATCTCTTCAACATCGAGACCGGCCAGCGCGAGATCGTCGGCAATTTCCCCGGCATGACCTTTGCGCCGCGCTTCTCGCCAGACGGCCAGCGCGTCATCATGAGCCTGCAGCAGGGCGGCAATTCCAACCTGTTCGTGATGGATCTGCGCTCGCGCTCGACCACGCGCCTCACCGACACGCCGGCGATCGACACTTCTCCTTCTTATTCTCCAGATGGCACCCGCATCTGCTTCGAGTCCGATCGCGGCGGCAGGTCGCAGATCTATGTGATGGCGGCGGGCGGGGGGCAGGCGCAGCGTATCTCCTTCTCCAAGGACGACACCAACGCCAGCTATTCGACACCCGTGTGGTCGCCGAAGGGCGATTACATCGCCTTCACGAGGCAAGGCGGCGGGCAGTTCGCGATTGGCGTCATGAAGCCGGACGGCTCCGGCGAGCGGCTGCTCACCTCCGGCTTCCACAACGAAGGCCCGACCTTCTCGCCGAACGGCCGCGTGCTGATGTTCTTTCGCGACCCGGGCGGCAACAGCGGACCGTCGCTGTACAGCGTCGACATTTCGGGGCGCAACGAGCTGAAGGTGCCGACGCCAGGCTTCGCCTCAGACCCGGCGTGGTCGCCGCTATTGTCTTCGACGGCGGGCCAATAAAGAATTACGCGGTTAGACGCGCAACGTTGTCGAAAAGGCGCGCAGATTTTTTCGGCTTCGCTGAGGAAAGCAAGCTTTCCTTCACCTTGCGCTCGGCAAGGCTTGCCTAGTCGCTTGAAATATCAGTAGAAATAGGTTCGCCATTGCCGCAAAACAACTCGACTTTAACGATGTTCCCTCAGAAAGGCTTCATCTGGGTTGAGTAAAACTACGCGCCAAACAGGACGCGCGTACAAACACCAATGCAGTTCGCAAGCCAGAGCGGAGAACCTGAGGAGCAGGCCTCGCCGACGATTTCGGCGGCACTGACCGATTCGCTGTTCGAGGCTCCTGGCACGGTGCTTACCGGCATCATCTTCTCGGCGTTCGCGGCATCCTTGACAGCGCTGAAGACGGGACAGACGCTGATTTGGGGGTTTGTTCCTCTTCTCGTTCTCGCAGGAGCTATACGGGCCTTCGATTTGAGCCGGTACCAGGCTCGAAAATCGGTCCTGAGCGCGGAACAAGCAGCCAGTCTGCAAATGCGCTACCAAGTCGGCGCGCTCATCCAGGCCGTCGTGATTGGTCTATGGTGCTTCACGACGCTGCTGAGCAATGACGACGCCATCGCTCACATGATTGCCCTCTCGGTCACCACCGGAATCGTGGCGGGAGGAGCGGGGAGAGCTTACGGACGGCAGTCGATATTTCGTCTGCAAGCCACGTTGATATTCGGCCCGGCTGTGGTCGCGCTGGCGCTGCGCGGCACGCCCTATTACGTGGCAATGTCCGTCGTGTGCGCCGCGTTCCTCCTCTCGGTCATGCGGCTCTCCGGCAATCTGCACAAGATATTCCTGCGCGCGGTTATCGCACGCGAGCGCGAGGCTGCGCTCGCCGGCCAGTTCGACACGGCCCTCAACAACATGCCGCACGGGCTCTGCATGTTTCGCATCGACGGCCAACTCGCGGTGATGAACCACCGCTTTGGCGCGATGATGGACCTGCCCGACAATCTCGCCCAGAACGGCACGAGCGTGCGCGGCGTCATCGCAGCATGCGTCGAAGCGGGATCGATATCGGCCGCGAGCGGCGACCTGATCATTGCCGACATCGAAACCGCGCAGGCGAAGGAAATCATCACCACCGACCCCGATCCGCGAAGGAACCGTTCGCTGTCATGGACCGTCCAACCGATGGCTGATGGCGGCGCGGTGGTACTGCTCGAGGACATCACCGAGCGGCGCAACGCCGAGGCCAGGATCAGCCATCTGGCCCGCTACGATGATCTCACGGCGCTGCCGAACCGTGTCAATTTTCGCGACGAGATCGAGCGGTTGCTCGCCGTCGCGCGGGATTCAGCGCGTCTATCCGCTCTGCTCTTCGTTGATCTTGACCAGTTCAAGCAAGTCAATGACACGCTGGGCCATCCCTGCGGTGACCAGCTCCTGTGCGCGGTGGCCAACCGTCTGCGCGAGATGCTGCGCCCCGAGGATTTCGTCGCCCGTTTCGGCGGCGACGAGTTCGTCGTGTTTCAGCAGAACCTCTCTTCGCCCGAGGACGCAGCTGCGCTGGCCCGCCGCATCGTCGAGCGGCTGAGCGAGCGCTATCGCATCGACAACCATCTGGTCGAGATCGGCGCCAGCGTCGGCATCGCACTGACCTCGCCGGATGGCACCAGCGCCGATACGCTGCTCAAGAACGCCGACATGGCGCTGTACCGCGCCAAGGCCGACGGCCGCGGCACCTTCTGCTTCTTCCGCGACGAGATGGCGGCGACGGTCGAAGCCCGCCGCATTCTCGAGCTCGACCTGCGCAAGGCGCTCGCTCACGAGGAGTTCGAGCTGTTCTATCAGCCGCTGGTCAATCTGAAATCCGGCAAGATCACCACCTGCGAGGCGCTGCTGCGCTGGAATCATCCGGTGCGCGGCACGGTCTCGCCGGTCGACATCATCCCGGTTGCCGAAGACATGGGCCTGATCGTCGATCTCGGCCGCTGGATCCTGCGCCGCGCCTGCATGGAATGCGCGAAGTGGCCGGAGGGCGTCAGCGTCGCCGTCAACTTCTCGCCGCAGCAATTCCACCAGCGGGACGTGCTGAGCGAAATCCGCTACGCGCTCGAAGTGTCGGGCCTGCCGGCGCATCGGCTGGAGATCGAGATCACCGAGTCCTCGCTGCTGCGCAACACCCAGCTCACGCACGACATCCTGTCGCAACTGCATGCGCTCGGCGTGCGCATCTCGCTCGACGATTTCGGCACCGGCTACTCCAGCCTCAGCTATCTGCACAATTTCCCGATGCAGAAGGTGAAGATCGACCGCTCCTTCCTGGAGGGCATCGACACCGACCGGCCGCTGACGCTTTTGCGCGGCGTGGCGAGACTGTCGGCGGACCTCGGCATGTCCGTCGTGGTCGAGGGAATCGAGACCAACGAGCAGCTCGAGCTGATTAGTGCCGACGGTACGGTGACCGAGGGACAGGGTTATCTGTTCAGCCGGCCGGTACCGGCGGTGCGGGTGCGCCAATTGCTCAATGCCTCGCACGGCATTCGCGGCGGCAAGGATCAGGTGGTCGCCGTATCGCGATCGATCGCCTGATTTCCAGTTCTCAAGATTTCCCTTCGTTTCAGCTCGCTCAGGCATCACCGTAGTCGTACGGGGTTAACCGTATCCGATTCAAGTCTTTGCAATTCCGTTAAGGAACCATTAATCTCTACCTACTCGCAGAGGTTGTCGGAGCGTAGAGATTGCAGATGAAGTCAGGGGCCGAACCGCAGACGGCGCTCCTTCCGCGCGGAGCCGCGCTGTTCGATCG
Source organism: Bradyrhizobium sp. 179 (assembly GCF_023073535.1). Classification (NCBI taxonomy): domain Bacteria; kingdom Pseudomonadati; phylum Pseudomonadota; class Alphaproteobacteria; order Hyphomicrobiales; family Nitrobacteraceae; genus Bradyrhizobium; species Bradyrhizobium sp. 179. Next base: position 44,318 of record NZ_JADPJR010000087.1, read on the forward strand.
CATCGACTATCGCCTCCTCGAAACGCCGGAGGACAATGAAGCGCTGTATCGGATGCGCTACCGCGCCTATCTGCAAGCAGGACTGATCCCACCGTCCGAGTCCCAGCGGGTAACTGATCGCTTCGATAGCGCGCCCAACGTTTGGAATTTCGGCGTCTACGTCGCAGACGAACTTTGCGCTGCCGTGCGCATCCACGTTCTGACCTCCGACTGGCGGATGTCCTACACCACGGAGGTGTTCGGCGACGTCCTGCATCCTCGCCTGGACCGGGGCGAGGTTTTTGTCGATCCGTGTCGATTTGTTGCCGATCCCGAAATGCAGCAGAGGTTCCCTGAACTGCCCTATCTGACGGTGCGGCTGCCTTTCGTAGCTTGCGAGCATTTCAATGCCGATGTCGGACTTTCGATGGTGCGGACCGATCATCAGGCGTTCTACCGCCGCGTGTTCCTGTCCGAGACTCTCACTGAGCCGCGTTCATTTCCGGGCTGGCCGACGAAGAAAGCCGTCCTGATGGCCTCGAATTATCCCGAGGTCCGGGAAAAGATCCTGACGCGTTTCCCGATCATGCGCTCGAGCGCGTTTGAGCGGCGGATGCTATTTGAACGGGGCACCCACCGGATCGCCGCATCCAGGCCGGTTCTTGTTGCCGGCGCTGTGGCCGCCCAAGCCTGATCCCTCCAGCTCGTTTGTGGTTTCATGTGGTTTCAGCCGCTGGCAGCCGGGTTCTATCCTGGTGCAAGCGCGCGTTCTGGCCATGAGCACCGCTTGCCTTCACCCTTGCGCCACATTTACAACCCATTAACCATAATGGGTGCTTTTCGCTGGTTGGGGGCATTTGATCGGCTGAGGCAAGGTTCCGTCAAGGTTGACGGAACGTTCGCTTAACCAACCCCCTGTAGACCGGACGGCAGTGGACTAACGCGAGCGTGGAGGCTCCGGAATGAAACATCCTATGCGTATCCTCCAGGGATTGAAGCTGGTCGCGGTGCTTGCCGTCGCGCTGTCGATGGGCGCCTGCGCCAACAAGAATGCTGCGACGGATGCGATGGCCAACGCGGCGACGCCGGGCAGTCAGCAGGACTTCGTCGTCAACGTGGGCGACCGCGTGTTCTTCGAAAGCGACCAGACCGATCTGACCCCGCAGGCGATCGTGACCCTGGAGAAGCAGGCGCAGTGGCTGCAGACCTATCCGCGCTACAGCTTCACCATCGAAGGCCATGCCGACGAGCGCGGCACCCGCGAATACAACATCGCGCTCGGCGCCCGGAGAGCCCAGTCGGTGCGTTCGTTCCTCGCCTCACGCGGCATCGATCCGAACCGCATGCGCACGATCTCCTACGGCAAGGAGCGGCCGGTGGCCGTCTGTAACGACATCTCCTGCTGGTCGCAGAACCGGCGCGCCGTCACCGTCTTGAACGCGAGCTCCTGACGCTTCAGTCAGGTGCCGTTCAGCTTCAGAACTCGATTATGCCGGCGCCCTCTCGGGCGCCGGTTTCGTTTCAGCATTCTGTGACAGAAACCCCTTGGTACCAGTCACATTTTTGGCGTACTCCACTTCAATGTGTGGCGCGTCGAATGTTCCGTTGCAGGCCATTTCGCTTTTGTCGTCAGGGCAAGATGTCATCCAGATTTAAGGTCTTTACCGGCACCGCGGCGATTGCCGCGCTGCTCTCTTTGTGCTCGCCCGCACTTGCGCAGTCGGTCTTCGCGCAATCGGATGATGCCGACCCCGAGATGCGGATCGAGCGGCTGGAGAACCAGCTGCGCCAGCTCACCGGCCAGAACGAGCAGCTGCAATATCGCAACCGCCAGCTCGAGGAGCGGCTGCGGGCGCTGGAAGGCGGCGCGCAAGCCGCGCCCGGACAGGCGCCCAGCGTCGCGGCGATGCCGCCTGCCCAGATCGCACCGAGCCAGGTCGCGCCGGGCTATCGCCAGCAGCAGCCGCAACAACAGGCCGTGCAGCCGAATTACGAGCAGCCGCAGATCGCTGCTCCCGCGCCGATCGTTCAGGAGCAGCCGGCGCCTGGCGCACCGGGCACGCGCCGCCGCGGCGATGCCTTCGATCCGAACCAGAACCCGACCGCGCCCGGTGCGCCACGTGCGCTCGGCGGCGGGCAGCAGCCGATGCCGGCAGGGGCACCCGGCGGACGCGGTGCCGGCGAACCGCTCGATCTTGCCAACACGAGCCCCCGTTATCAGGCCGCTCCCCCGGCCGCCCAGCCCGGCTATCCGCCGGCCCAATCCGGCTATCCCCCGCCATCAGGCGGCGCTGGCCTGACGACGCTGCCGCCCTCGGCAACGCCGCGCGACGAGTTCGACCTCGGCATCGGCTACATGCAGCGCAAGGACTATGCGCTCGCCGAGCAGACCATGAAGAATTTCGCGCAGAAATATCCGAGCGACCCGCTGCTCGGCGATGCGCAATACTGGCTCGGGGAGAGCTACTTCCAGCGCCAGCAATATCGCGATTCCGCGGAAGCCTTCCTCGCCGTCACCACCAAATACGAAAAATCGGCCAAAGCGCCGGATGCCCTGCTGCGGCTCGGCCAGTCCCTCGCCGCGCTGAAGGAGAAGGAGGCCGCCTGCGCCGCCTTCGGCGAGGTCGGCCGCAAATATCCGCGCGCCTCGGCCGGTGTCAAAGCCGCGGTCGATCGCGAGCAGAAGCGGGTGAAGTGCTGACATCTGGCGTTTGAGTCCTGACAATGCGGATGGTGCTGCGCTAAACATCGCAATCATCCGCTGACGATTGCTGGGCCGCGTCATGTCAGACGACGACAATTCTCCGATCTCGGCACGCGAGGCGAGGCGGCTGTTCGCCGGCCTCAAAACTGCGCCGGCGCTGGTGCTCGCGGTCTCGGGCGGGCCCGACTCGGTCGCGCTGATGTGGCTCGCGGCCCGCTGGCGGCGCAGTCTTGCGCGCGGCCCGCAACTCACCGTCGTCACCGTCGATCACGGCCTGCGCCCGGAAGCGGCCCGCGAGGCGCGCGAGGTCAGGCGTCTCGCCGCCGACCTGGGATTGCCGCACCGGACTTTGCGCTGGCGCGGTGCAAAGCCGAAGACGGGACTGCCTGCCGCGGCGCGCGAGGCCCGCTACCGTCTGCTCGCACAGGCCGCACGCGCCGTCGGCGCAAGTCATGTGCTGACCGCCCACACCCGCGACGATCAGGCCGAGACCCTGTTGATGCGAATGCTCCGCGGCAGCGGACTTGCCGGGCTCTCGGCGATGGCTGGCGTCAGCGAGCGCGATGGCATCGTGCTGGCGCGTCCGCTGCTCGACGTCCCGAAGGCGCAGCTGATCGCGACCTTGAAGCGGGCGAAAGTCGGCTTTGCCGATGACCCCTCCAACCGCGACACCGCCTTCACCCGGCCGCGGCTGCGCGCGCTGCTGCCACAGCTCGCGGCCGAGGGCGGCGATGCCCGCACGCTGGTGCGGCTCGCGTCAAGGCTGGCGCGCGCCAATGCGGCGGTCGAGGTGCTCGCCGACGGCGCCGAGCGCTTCCTCCGCTTGCGGGATCGCGACGTTGCGCCGCAGGCGGGTGTTCGGAGCTTCGAGGCCTTGGCATTTGCCGCCCTTCCGGACGAGGTCCGGCTGCGGCTTCTGCTGCGGGCCATCGACGCGCTCGGGCACGAGGGGCCGGCGGAACTCGGCAAGGTCGAAAGCCTGCTGGCCGTGCTCGATCGGGCCATCGCCGCAGCTCCCCGTGCCGCCGCAAATGGCCGGCCGGTTCTGAAGCAAACGCTCGCGGGAGCCTTGATCAGCCTCGCCGGCGGGCGTATCCGCATCGCGCCGGCGCCGCCGCGGCGGCGCAAGGGCGCCTGATAGTGTGTATGAAGGCTGCATGAGGTCGGGATCATGACACCGGCCGGTTCGGCTCTGCGCCCTCAGGCGACCTTAACCAGGCGGGAAAAACCCCGGCTCGGGCGCCATTATTTCAGCCGGAATCGCACTAAGATGGGATAAATAGTCCCATCTCGTTCCCTTGGCAGCGACCGGGGCGGCACCTAAATTGTATGCGTCTAACCGAGAGGATTCCTTGGGATTTCCTCGCATTGACCAAAGTAACTGCCCAAGGATCACGGCCGCGATCCGCGCGACCACGAAGGAAGATCGATGAACGCCAATCTGCGCAATTTCGCCCTCTGGGTCATCATTGTCTTGCTGCTGTTGGCGTTGTTTACGCTCTTCCAGAATCCGGGTCAGCGCGCTTCCTCGCAGGACATCGCCTTCTCCCAGCTGCTGAGCGAGGTTGACCGCGGCAATGTGCGCGACGTCGTGATCCAGGGTCCCGACATCCACGGCACCTTCACCAACGGCTCCAGCTTCCAGACCTATGCGCCGAACGACCCGACGCTGGTGAAGCGCCTCTATGATAGCAAGGTGCAGATCACGGCGAAGCCGCCCGGCGACAACGTGCCGTGGTTCGTCTCGCTGCTGGTCTCCTGGCTGCCGTTCATCGCGCTGATCGGCGTCTGGATCTTCCTGTCGCGGCAGATGCAGGGCGGCGCCGGCAAGGCGATGGGTTTTGGCAAGTCGCGTGCGAAGATGCTGACCGAAGCGCATGGCCGCGTCACCTTCGAGGACGTCGCCGGCGTCGACGAGGCCAAGCAGGACCTCCAGGAGATCGTCGAGTTCCTGCGCGACCCCGGCAAATTCCAGCGCCTCGGCGGCCGTATCCCGCGCGGCGTGCTGCTGGTCGGCCCGCCCGGCACCGGCAAGACCCTGATCGCGCGTGCGGTCGCAGGTGAAGCCAACGTGCCGTTCTTCACCATTTCCGGTTCCGACTTCGTCGAGATGTTCGTCGGCGTCGGTGCTTCCCGCGTACGCGACATGTTCGAGCAGGCCAAGAAGAACGCGCCCTGCATCATCTTCATCGACGAAATCGACGCCGTCGGTCGTCACCGTGGCGCCGGTCTCGGCGGCGGCAATGACGAGCGCGAGCAGACGCTGAACCAGTTGCTGGTCGAGATGGACGGGTTCGAGGCCAACGAGGGCGTGATCCTCATTGCCGCGACCAACCGTCCCGACGTGCTCGATCCCGCGCTGCTGCGTCCCGGCCGCTTCGACCGCCAGGTCGTGGTGCCCAATCCTGACGTCGTCGGCCGCGAGCAGATCCTCAAGGTGCATGTTCGTAAAGTTCCGCTGGCGCCGGACATCAACCTCAAGACCATCGCGCGCGGCACCCCCGGCTTCTCCGGCGCCGACCTCATGAACCTCGTCAACGAAGCCGCCTTGACCGCCGCCCGCCGCAACAAGCGGATGGTGACGCAGGCCGAGTTCGAGGAGGCCAAGGACAAGGTGATGATGGGCGCTGAGCGCAAGTCGCTCGTCATGACCGAGGAAGAGAAGCTGCTCACGGCCTATCACGAGGGCGGCCACGCCATCGTCGGCCTCAACGTGCCTGCGACCGATCCGATCCACAAGGCGACCATCATCCCGCGTGGCCGTGCGCTCGGCATGGTCATGCAGCTGCCGGAGCGCGACAAGCTGTCGATGTCGCTGGAGCAGATGACCTCGCGCCTCGCCATCATGATGGGTGGCCGCGTCGCCGAAGAGCTGATCTTCGGCCGCGAGAAGGTGACCTCCGGTGCGGCCTCCGATATCGAGCAGGCGACGCGCCTTGCCCGCATGATGGTGACGCGCTGGGGCCTGTCGGAAGAGCTCGGCACCGTCTCCTACGGCGAAAACCAGGACGAGGTGTTCCTCGGCATGTCGGTGTCGCGCACGCAGAACGCCTCCGAGGCGACGGTCCAGAAGATCGATTCCGAGATCAAGCGCCTGGTCGAGGAAGGCTACAAGGAAGCAACCCGCATCCTCACCGAGAAGCGCGCCGACCTCGAGACACTTGCCAAGGGCCTGCTCGAGTTCGAGACGCTGACCGGCGATGAAATCGTCGACCTGCTCAAGGGCAAGAAGCCGAACCGCGAATCCGTGCTCGAGCCGACCACGCCGCGCGCCTCCGCGGTGCCTCCGGCCGGCAAGCCGCGCCCGCGCCCCGATCCGGATCCCGGCTTGGAGCCGCAGCCGCAGGCGTAAGCTGCGAACGACAGATCAACTCGAAAAACGCGGCGGCAACGCCGCGTTTTTTGTTAGTCGAGCGCGCGTTCGCGAGCGGACATTCTTGCCCGTCATTGCGAGTTGGGGCGGGCATAGAGGACGCGTCCGGGCTCAAACGCGGCGCGCGCTCCGCCTGAGCGTCATCGCCACGCCGGAAATCGCGAGCAGCCCGCCGACGATCAATTTTGGCGTCATGCGCTCGCCAAGGATCAACACGCTCGACATCAAGGCGAACACCGGAAGCAGCAGGCCGAAGGGGGCGACGCGACCCATGGAGCAACGTCCGATCAGCCAGAACCAAAGGCCGAACCCGACGATTTCCTCCGATGAAGATCGTGTAGGCGAGGGCCAGCCAACCACGTCCATCCGCCGTGGCGAGGCTCGCCATTTGTCCATATTCGAGCAGCAGCGACATCAACATCACTTGCGGCACGGTGAACAGCGATGACCATCCCATCAGCATCAGGGGATCAAAAGGGCCGTAGCGTTTCGTCAGGACGTTAGACACGGCGAATGCGAAGGCTGCCCCGACCACGAGCAGCAGAGAAAGCCAATTGGTGGACAGGCCGGGCTCCGCCGCCAGCACGACCACGCCGACGAAGGCCAGCAGAACTCCGGCGGAGGTGGTGAGAGACGGCCGCTCGCTGAGCAGCGGCCACGCCAACAGCACCGTGAAAGGCGTGGCGAGCTGATAGGCAACGGCCGACATACTTCCCGAGCCGAGCCCAAGGCCGACATAGAAGAGGCCGAAGTTCAAAGCGCCAAGGAAAATCGAAATGCCCGCGATAGGACGGAGCTGCTCGCGCGTGGGTTTTTTGACGAACGGAACGAGCACCAGCGTGATCGCCAGAAAGCGCAGCGCGAGGAAGAAGAGCGGCGGAAACTCCGCGACGCCGACCTTGATCGCCACGAACTGATAGCCCCAGAGCAGGGGGACCGCTACCGCGCAGACGATCTGGATGGCAGACATGGCGTGCTTTCTTTCAAGACCGATTGGTCCAAATATAGGCGCATCAATTGCGGTGCGTGCCTGAAGGGTCGTCTATCTGATGAAACGGTCGAGAAGAGCGTCAGCGATGGCTTGCGACGTGGTCCGTGCCGGCGCGGTCTTACCAACGACGCGCAGCCCCTCGACGAAACAGACGAGAATCTTGGCGGCACTCGAGGGATCGACATCTTCCGCCAGCTGGCCTGCTGTCTTTGCGCGGGATAGTGCGCTCGTCACCCTGGCCTCCATCGCCCTAAAGAAGCCCGCGACGCGGCGGTTTACTTCGGAATCCTGCCCGGCTAACTCCATGGCCGTGGCCACCAGCAGGCACCCGCGCCGGCCATTGGCACCGCTGGTGCGCTCGACGTAGCCGGCCAGAAGGGTTCGCAGGCCGTCGATCGGCCCCTTGCGAGGGCTGAGCTCGACATCCATCCGTGCCACGGCATCGGCAATGTAGCGATCGAGCGCGCGAAGGAACAGCGAGTGCTTGTCGCCAAACGCGGCGTAAAGGCTACCACGCGACAATTTCGTGGCACGAAGCAGGTCCGGCAGCGCGGTGGCGTGATAGCCGCGCGACCAGAACGCGTTCATCGCGCGTTCGACGACGGCGTCCACGTCGAAGCTTCGCGGGCGGCCGCGAGGCAATTGCGTTAGGGGCTGGCGGCTCATGGGTGATATATAGACCGATCAGTCCTCAAATTACAAGTGGCGGCTGGCAGGCTCCAGCTCAGGAATCCGAGGCGTCGCCTCGCCTTTTGGGAACACGGCCGGACAACTTACGTTGGAGATCATAGCTTATCGCGGGATAATCGGAGTGCGTCCCGACATGGCGACCTTTTTGGGCGTTGAGGCCTGCGACTTGGCCGCCGCGCTTCCGGCTGCCGACGTGATCTTGTTTGGCGCTTCAGATGCCACGCCTCATCTTGCAGGTCAGACGAGCCATGCCGCTAAGGCGCCGGATGTCATTCGTCGTGCCCTGCGCCACTATGAGAGCGATCTCACGCGTTGGGATTTTGATCAAGACGCCGAGTTGCTCGAATCAGCAAGCATGAAGGTCCTCGACGGTGGGAACCTGCTGACGGACCCAACAACACCCGAGAGCAATCGAGACGCGATCAGAGCAGCCACACAAGCAATACTTTCCGTCGGAGCTGTCCCGATCCTGCTGGGCGGTGATGATTCGGTTCCGATACCCTTCTTCGAGGCATTCCATAAGGCCAAAGACCTGACGATTCTGCAAATTGACGCCCATCTCGATTGGCGCGATCAGCGAGACGGATCAGGCTATACGTTCTCCAGCACAATGCGGCGAGCCAGCGAATTATCTTGGGTGAAGCGCATCGTCCAAGTCGGTTTGAGGGGCATTGGCGGCTCTGGTCGCGCTGAATTTGACGATGCGAAGGCATGGGGCGCGAAGATTTTCACTGCCAGAGAGCTCCGACGTCACGGAATCGCTAGCGTTCTCGAAGAAATAGAAGACGACGCTAAGTGCCTCATCACCATCGATTGTGACGGTCTTGATCCGTCAGTCGTCCCGGCTGTGCTCATCCCTCAGCCGGGCGGTCTGCACTATTTCGACGTTATTGAACTGCTGCAAGGTATTGCGTCAAAGTCTACAATCGTCGGATTAGACCTGGTCGAGTTCGTTCCGCATCGCGATTTGCAAAATATTGGAGCAACTACTGTCGCGCGAATTCTTTGCAATGCGATAGGTTGCATGCGGAAACGGGCGGTGTAGCTGCTAGCCAGCCACCTGCGCCGGACGCCATCGGCTTACGTCTTCACTTCGTCAGCACCGCCGCCGAACCTTCGGCATTCTCCCGCACATGGATCACCGCGATATCATCGGTGTAGATCCGCTTCCAGCCCTTGAGCTGGTCGAGAATCTGCGGGCCCGGCGCATCGGCGACCAATAGCGTTGCGTCGATCTTGTGCTCGTCGAGCAGACGCGGCAGCAGCTCCGGCTTCTTGCCCTCCGTCGCCTTGAAGAAGTCCATGACGAATTTCTCGCCATAGAGCTCGGCGCGGCCGTCGACGAAGACGGGGATGTCGCGCGAGATCAGATAGCCGCCGAACTGATAGGCGTTGAAGATGCGCTGCACCTTGCGCTGTTCGAGCAGGTCGACCGCTGCAACCGGCGTCTGCGTCATCGTGAAGCTGAAGCGGTGATGCCCCATGTAGATCGAGGTTGAGCTCCAGCTTGCGGCCACGATCATCAGCGCGCCTGTTACGGTGATGTAGCGGGCCGGCCAGCGGTCGCCATCAGTGGCGTCGATCTGCGGGCGCGAAAACATCTCGCCGAGCGGCTTTGCCAGCACCAGCGGCACCAGAAAGGCAAAGGCATCGATGCTGCGGACATGGGTCAGCGCGCTCCAGGTCAGGAACAGGATCAAGAAGATCCTTGGCGCCGAGAGCACGAGGCCGCGATAGTAACCGAGCGCGATCAGGCCGAGCAGCGCGCCTTCGAACGAGGTGAACGTGGCGAAATTCGCCGGCATCCATTCGAAGATCAGTGACAGCAGTTCGCCGAGGCTGAGGATGTTGGTAGCACCCATCAAGGTCTGCCAGCCGTAAGGCGTGCAGCAGCTCGCGATCAGGGCGCCGATGCCGAACAGCACCCAGCGCAGGAACAGTTGGAGTCGTCGTCCCTTCTCGGCATGCTCGACCGCCTCGAGTGAGATCGGGCCGATCAGCGCCAGGCCCAGCACGAAGCCGCCGTGCAAATTCGCCCAGAGTGCCATCAGCGGCAACCAGGCCCAGGACGGCGCGCTTCTGCGGTCGGCAGCGGCCATCAAGAGGCCGACCCACGCCACCATGACGGGCAACGCCAGGACGTGCGGACGCGCCAGCACGTGATGCAGCGACAACAGCAGCGCCAGCATCGCGAACAGCACCGCGCGCGGTGCCTCGATCCGGGCGTCGAGCAGATAGACGAAGATCGCGGCCGAGAGCGCGACCCCGACCGCGGTGAGGATCACGGGCCCGGCCCAGCCCCACTGCGCATAGGAGAACGCGAACATCACCTGCGACAGCCACGACGTCGAAATCCAGGGCGCGCCCGTCCGCGTGAAGGAATAGAAGTCGGTGGTGGGCATGGCGCCGTGATCGAGGATCCATTGCCCGATCTTGATCTGCCAGAACGAGTCGGAGTCCTGAAGCAGCGTGTCGCCGACGAAGAGGAAGAAGAGATAGGCGCCGGCACCGACGCAGAGCGGCGTCAGGACTCGTGCGCGGCCCTGCACCGCGATGCCGTTGGCAAAGGAAAGGGACATGCCGCCTCGTCGTCCTGTTGTTTCTTGTCGGTCCGAGCATGATCCGCAAAAGTGTGTAGCAGTTTTCCGGGAAGATCATGCTCGAACAATAACTTGAAGCGCGCTGAACGATTCATCTCGTCGCGCTTCAGTCCGAGCGGGCGGCATTGGACCACGGCGGTGATAACTTCGGGTAAACCGGCGCCGGTCAGTCTCATCTCCCGACGATTTAACCGATTGTTTTCAATTTCGGTTTACCATCGGCCAATACACGCAAACCGCTCCGTGTTTGCGCAGTCGAATTAACTGCGGCGAAATTCTTTGCCCCTAAGTTGGGTTTCATGGTCGGGCGGCGCTGGGAAGCCGAAAAGACCAGATCAGTTATAGCCCGTATACTCTTTGGAGCAGTCTATGAAGAACCTCGTTTCGCGTTTCGTGAAGGACGAATCCGGCGCCACCGCCATCGAATACGGCCTAATCGCCGCCGGCATCGCGCTCGCGATCATCACCGTCGTCACCAACCTCGGCAGCACGCTGAACGGCAAGTTCGGCTCGATCTCGACCAGCCTGAAGTAAGTAAGACTGGACGACTTAAGAATTTCGAGAGCCCCGTCCCCGATGGGGCTCTTTTCTTTTGGGCGATGCAGCTGCAGTCGGACGACGCCTAAGGTGTATGGTTCAAGTCGCCCGCTTGGCAGGCGCCTCACCATGCGGCTCAATATCCCGCCGCAAACCACCTGAGAGTCCGCCGCAGACGCACGCCTCGAAGGAGAGCTGAAGGCAAGCTTTCCGCCATGGTTTTCTTCTTACGCGCAAGGTCGCGAGAGCCAGCGGCCTTGTTTGGCTCACCGTGATGCGGAAGGTAGCTGCGCCGGTGCGTCATCGCGGACGTGAACCACGACGATGTCATCCGCATAGAGCCGCTTCCACCCCGGCAAATGGTCCATAATTCTCGCGGCGGGAATGCTGGTGTTCAGCAACGTCGCGTCGATCCGGTAGGTCTCGAGCAGACGCAGCAGAGTCTCGACGTTCTTGCCCTCAACGGCATCGAAGTAGTCGAGCACAAACTGCTCTCCATACAGCTCGGCACGGCCATCGATGAAGCTCTTGATGTTGCGGGTGATCAGATAGCCTCCGATCGGAGCGGTGCTAAAGATCCGCTGCGCGTGCCGCCGTTCGAGCAGGTCGACCGCAGCCGCGGGACTCTGATTGGCAATAAAAGCATACCGGTGCGGCGTCGCATAGGACCGGGTGATGCTCCAGCCGGCGACGACGATCACGAGCGCCGCAATTGCGGTGATTGTAAAGGACAACCGCGGTTCTTGCGCCACAGCTCTCGTCAGTCCCAATTGTTCGGCGAACGGCTTTGCGACCACGAGCGGGGTCAACAGGGCAAAGACCTCGATGTTTCTGACGTGGGTGAGTGCCGCCCAGGTCAGGCCTAGCAGCAGAAGGATGCGGGTCCACCGCAGCGTCAGTCCGCTGCAATAGCCGATAGCGATCAAACCGAGCAGGGCGGCTTCAAACGGGCTGAACGAGCTGAAGTCGGCCGGCATCCACTCCCAGATCAACGAGAGCAGCTTACCGAGGCTGAGGATTTTCGTGGCGCCGAGAAGCGTGTCCCAGCCGTAGGGCGTGCAACAGCTCGCGGCAAGCGCAGCAAGCCCGAACAAGGCCCAGCGCGCCGCCACTGCAAACCGGTCGTTGCGATCGGCGGCTACGATTGCATCGAGGCCAATGGGTCCAATCAGGACCAGCCCCATGACGAAACCGCCGTGAAGATTGGCCCACAACGCCATCAAGGGCAGCAACAGCCAGGAGGGCGCAGTGCGCCGATCGGCGGCCGCCAGCAACCCGCCGACAAAGGCAAGCATGACAGGCAAGGCCAGCATGTGCGGGCGGGCGAGAAAGTGGCCGACCGACATCGCGAGCAGCGGAGTGAGGAGCAGAAAGGCGCGCGCAGGTTCCAGATAGGGCTCGAGCAGGTAGACGAAAATCGCCGCAGTCACACCGATCGCGAGCGATGTCAGGATCACTGCGCCCGACCAGTTCGATGGTTCGTAAACAAGCGCGAACAGCACTTGTGACAGCCAGGAACTCGAGATCCAGGCCTCGCCGGCCCGGGTAAACGAATAAATATCGTTGTAGGGCAGCGCGCGGTGTTCGAGGATCCACTGCCCGATCTTGATCTGCCACAGCGTATCGGAGTCGCGCAGCATGACGTCGCCGATGCCTAGAAAGAACACGTAGACAATGGCGCCAATGCAGAACGGCATGAGCCAGCGCGCAACGCCGCGGAGGGGAACGCTGCTCGTGATGGAGATCGACATTGCACTCTCGGAGTTGAATGACCACGCACAACAGCGCGTCAGCACCTGAACATGATCGCTTTTAAGTTGAGGTAAACTGGACCGGCTTGCCGCGGCCCAGCGGTGCAAGGATGCCTTTACTACTTGCTTGCAGCTCAGAGCTGCGTGGCGTTCGTATGCCCATTTGTACCTTGTCATCCACCCTGAATAGTTGTTCAGTCCTTGCGGGGCGATTTGCATCTTTCGACGTGACGAAGCGTTCGGCCGCGGGGCGTGGCTGGCGCGTGGGGACAGGAAGCGCGCCATGGTTTATCGGCGGACGCATCAAGTGGTGAAGCGCCTTGCGGCCCGGCGCAGTGCGATATTGGCGGCGGCGCGGGAGGCTGCGGCCGAAGGCGGGATGGCGGCTGTGCAGATCGCGCCAGTCGCGCTCCGCGCCAATGTTGCGGCGGGGACGGTCTACCGCTACTTCCCGTCCAAGGCCGAGCTGATTTCCGAATTGATTGCCGAGGTTTCGCGCGACGAACTGGCGGCCATCCGGCGGGCGGCCGACGGCGCGCCGGGGCCGTCCTCGGCGCTGGCGGCCGCGGTCACTACCGTGGCGGTCCATACGCTGTCGCAGCGCAGGCTGGCCTGGGGCATCTTGGCCGAGCCCGTTGACGTCGATGTCAGTGCCTCGCGCCTCGCCAGCCGCCGCGAGATCGCCGGCGAGATCGCGTCCCGGATCGACGCCGCCGTGCGCGCCGGCCATCTGCCGGCGCAGGATACCGCGCTCGCTGCCACCGCGCTGCTCGGCGCGCTGCATGAATCCCTGGTCGGGCCGCTCGCGCCCGACAATCTCGAGGATCCCGTCAAGATGCGCGACGCGGTGCAGACGGTGACGCTGCTTGCGCTGCGTGCGGTAGGCGTCATGGACGCCCGGGCCAGGGGGCTGGTGGTGCAGCAGACGCTGCTGCCGACCACGAAGGCGCTGGTTGGGGCGTAAAATCCGCCGCGCCATCCGGGCGGAGGCCTGATTGCGCTCAGGCCGTTGCTCGCACAGGGCTTTTCGAAAAACCGCAGCACGGGCGCCGGACCGGCCTTCTACTGTGCATGGGGTTGTTTTCGTAGTTTTTGTTTGAGCAGCCGGATATCAGATATGGGCGTCGTCCTCGGGGCCGACCGAGGCGATGCGCACCATGTTGGTGGTGCCGGGGATGCCGAGCGGCACGCCGGCGACAATGATGACGCGCTGGCCGGCCCGGACGAAGCCGTCCCGGAACGCGATCTGGCCGGCGCGGCCGACCATGTCGTCCTGGTCGCGGGCATCCTCGGCCACGACGCAGTGCACGCCCCAGACGACGGCGAGGCGGCGGCCGGCCGTGATGTTCGGTGTAATCGCCACGATCGGCGGCTTCGGCCGCTCACGTGCGACGCGCACGGCGGTTGAGCCCGAGCTGGTCCAGCAGATCAAGGCGGGCAGGTCGAGCGTCTCGGCGATCTGGCGCGCGGCGTCGGCGATGGCATCACCGGCGGTAGATTCCGGCGCGGGGCGCTGCGCCATGATCACCGACCGATAGGTCGGGTCGCGCTCGACCTCCTCGCCGATGCGGTTCATGGTCGAGACCGCCTCGACCGGGAACTTGCCGGCCGCCGATTCCGCCGACAGCATGATGGCGTCGGCACCCTCGTAGACGGCGGTAGCGACGTCGGAGACTTCGGCCCGGGTCGGCACCGGCGACTGGATCATCGATTCCAACATCTGGGTCGCGATCACCACCGGCTTGCCGGCGCGGCGCGCCATCCGCGTCATCTGCTTCTGCAGGCTCGGCACCCGCTCCAGCGGCAGCTCGACGCCGAGATCGCCGCGCGCCACCATCAGCGCATCGGAGGCCTCGATGATGTCGGCGAGGCGGTCGATCGCCTGTGGCTTCTCGATCTTGGCCATCACGGCGGCGCGGCCACGGATCATCTTCTTGGCTTCGAGCACGTCGTCGGCCCGCTGCACGAAGGAGAGTGCGATCCAGTCGACGCCGGTGACGAGCGCCGCCTCGAGGTCGGCGCGGTCCTTCGGGGTCATCGCCGAGACCGGCAGGTCGGTGTCGGGCAGGCTGACGCCCTTGCGGTCGCTCATCTTGCCGCCGACCACGACACGCGTCACCGCGTGCTGCTTCGTGGTCTCCTCCGCGATCAGCCGCACCTTGCCGTCGTCGAGCAGCAGCGCATGGCCGGGCCGCAGCGCGGCCAGGATCTCCGGATGCGGCAGGTGGACGCGCGTGGTATCGCCTGGCGCCTTGTCGGAATCGAGGGTGAAGGTCTGGCCGTTCTGGAGCTGGACCGCGCCGTCAGTGAAGGCGCCGAGCCTGAGCTTCGGGCCCTGGAGGTCGACCAGAATGCCGATCGGCCGGCCGTAGCTCGATTCGACGTTGCGGATCGTTGCCACCAGCTCCCGCATCTTGTCATGCGGGGTGTGGCTCATGTTGATGCGAAACAGGTCGGCGCCGGCCTCGAACAGGCGGCGGATCATCGCGAGGTCCGACGAGGCAGGTCCCAGGGTCGCGAGAATCTTGATACGGCGAAGGCGCCTCATTGCTTACTTCCAGACGGGGGCGAGGGCGCTGGCGGGAGGCCAGTCGGGGGCGGCGTACCACCGGGCGGGCTGTTGGGCAAACCGGGAACCCCGCCCGGGCCAACCGTGCCGGGCAGGCCAGGTACGCGCTGCTGCGCCGGTTGTTCGTTGGCGTCGGTGAGCTGGACCGTCCAAGCCCGCTGCTCGCCGGTATCGACCTCGAAATAGCCGGTGCGATCGTAGCCGCGCGCTAGGCAATCCTCGGTGCCGCGGATGGTGAACTCCTTGTCGCGCGAGCACATGAAGGCTTGGCCCGACCATTCACCGCCACGGTCGTAGTCGATGGCGTAGATGTAATAATAGCGGGCGACCAGCGTTCCCCGCAGCAGCGTCTCGCAGGAGCGGGACGAGATGTTCCACCAGCCCTCGGTGGTCCAGCCTTCGGCGTCCTTGTAGCCGAGCGCGATTCCCACCCGGCTCGACGTGTTATTGCAGAGGCGGAAATCGGCGGACGCCGGGCTGGTCCAGAGGCATAGCAGCGCGACCGCCAGCACCGGGACCAACCGGGCGAGCACGCAAAGGGGGGAGCGGGGAGATTCGGCGATCATTGTCGCGGAAGCTATATCAGATCATTGACGATTTGGCGTGGCGCCGCAGAACCGCCCCAAGGAGCGGTAAGGCCGGCTGCCGGCTCGTTTGCGCCGTGATATAGCAAAATCTGTGACAGGACCCACCTGATCCCGTAAGGGTGACCGCCATCGGGCGGCAGGGCACAATTCAGGGCCAAGGAATCCAGCTATGGCAATCGACGACAAAACCAGAACGGAGCTCGAGGCGGCCGCTTTCCGCCGTCTGGTCGATCATTTGAGGACGCGCACGGACGTCCAGAACATCGACCTGATGAACCTCGCCGGCTTCTGCCGCAACTGCCTGTCCAACTGGCTCAAGGACGCCGCCGACGCTCAAGGCGTCGCCTTGAGCAAGGAGGAGAGCCGGGAGGCCGTCTACGGCATGCCCTACGAGACCTGGAAGTCGAAATACCAGGGCACGGCCACGCCGGAGCAGATCGAGGCGATGAAGAAAGTCCATCCCCGCGGGCACTGAACGACGGCCTGCTGAGTCGGGTCACACAACAGCTTTCTTCAAGCAGCCGCAGGAAGGTGTGGGCGCACTGTGGACGAGCGCGATGCTGCCTTGAACGCCGGGAGCACCAACCCTAAGGGTCTACCCAGCACGCGCGGTGAGGATGCCGGCGTCACCTCGTTTTGCCAGTTCCATTGGGAGTACCAAGATGGCCATCTCCGCCGCCGTCCGCGACGACGAGCCCGCGACGAAATTTGCCAAGGACCAGCTCAAATCCATCATCGAGCGCATCGAGCGGCTGGAGGAAGAGAAAAAGGCGATCTCGGACGACATCCGCGACGTCTATGCCGAGAGCAAGGGCAACGGCTACGACGTCAAGGCGCTGCGCACCATCGTGCGCCTGCGCAAGCAGGACCCTAACGAGCGCGCCGAGGCCGAGACCATTCTCGAGACCTACATGCAGGCGCTGGGGATGATCTGAGGCGCCCGGGGGGCGTTGCAGCGCACGAAGCTTGGGCGAAATCCCTTCATCTGCTAGAGTGCCCGGTGAAGGGACCGAGCGATGGATGTGCCGGGACCAGAGCGCAGGCTTGCCGCGGTCCTCGCCGCCGACATGGTCGGCTTTAGCCGGCTGATGGAAGTCGACGAGGCGGGTACCCTTGCGCGCCTGAAGACCCATCGGGTCGAGCTCATCGATCCGGCCATTGCCAAGAATCGCGGCACCATCATCAAGACGACGGGTGACGGCATGCTCGCCGAATTCCACAGCGTCGTCGATGCCGTGCTTTGTGCCGCCGAGGTTCAGCGCCGCATGGCGCGACGCAATGCCGATGTCCCGCCGCCGCGATGGATACAATTCCGCATCGGCATCAATCTTGGCGATGTCATCGTCGATCAGAACGACATTTTCGGTGACGGCGTCAACGTCGCAGCACGACTGGAGGCGCTGGCCGAACCTGGAGGGATCTGCGTTTCAGGCGCGGTGCGCGATCAGGTGGGCGACCGGCTCGACGGAGTTCAATTCGACGATCTCGGCGAGCAGAACGTCAAGAACATCGCTCGCCCGATCCGCATCTTCCGCATTCGGCTGGCGGAAGGGCCTGCAAGCCTGCCAGAGGCGACGAAGGCTGTTACGTCACCAATTGTCTCAAAGAAGCCGTCCATCGCCGTGCTGCCGTTCGCCAACATGAGCGGCGATCCGGAACAGGAATTCTTCGCCGACGGTCTCACGGAAGATATCATCACCGAGCTCTCGCGCTTCCACGACCTGCTCGTCATCTCGCGAAACTCGACCTTCGTCTACAAGGGCAAGGCCGTAAAGGTCCAGGACATCGGCCGCGAGTTCGGGGTCGACTATGTCATCGAGGGCAGCGTGCGAAAAGCCGGCGGGCGTGTCCGCGTCACCGTGCAGCTGATCGACGCGGAAACCGATCGCCACATCTGGGCTGAACGTTACGATCGCGAGCTCGAGGATATTTTCGCCATCCAGGACGAGATGACCCGCGCGATCGTCGCGACGTTGCCTGGTCGCGTCGAAGCGGCAGCGCATGACCGCACCAAGCGCAAGCCGACCGAGAACATGCGCGCCTACGAATGCGTGCTGGCTGCAAAGCTCCTGCATCACCGTTCAACACGCGAGGACAACGCGCAGGCGCAGATACTGCTCAACCGGGCGCTGGCGATGGATCCGAATTACGCCCACGCCCACGCCTGGAAGGCGTGTGTGCTCGGCCAGTGCTGGATCTATGGCTGGTGCGCTGACCGCGACGCGACTTTCGAGCAGGTGGCTGCAGAACTCGAAATCGCGTTGGCACTCGACGAAAACGATGCAGACGTGCACCGCATCCTCGCCGCGCTCAACCTGACGCGCCACGACTATGAAAAAGCCACTTATCATCAGGAGCGTGCGCTGGCCCTCAACCCGAACTACGATCTGGTTGTCGTGCAGCAGGGAGAGCTCCTGACCTGGCTGGGCTTGCCTGAGGAGGGAATCGACTGGATCAGGAAAGCGATGCGGCTCAACCCTCATCATCCCGAGCGATTCTGGAGCCATCTCGGTCGCGCGTATTATTGCGCGGAGAAATACGCCGAGGCTGCCGAGGCGTTTTCAAGGATCACGCGGCCCGACTATACCCATCACGCGTTCCTTGCAGCGATATTCGCGCAGATGAACAATGCCGTCGCGGCTGGCGCTCACGCCGCGGAGGTCCTGAAGCGCGAACCCGGGTTCTCGGTGGCAGCCTATCTTGCAACCCTGCACTACAAGCGCGAGATCGATCGCGAGCGTCACGAATCCGGGCTCCTCAGAGCTGGCCTGCCGGCATGATCGATACGCGCAGCAAGAACAGGGCAGGCGAGAGGTTGGCTGGGCCGCGGCTCTCAGCGCAGCGCGGCAGTGCGCATGACGAAGGACGTCGTCTCGAGCTTGGCGGTGGCGCTACCCGAGAAACTGTCGCAGGACAGGCCCTGCATCGGGTCCTCGACAAAACCCATCGCGATCACAGCGTGCGGCTTGACGAAATAGCGGCGCAGCGCCGCGGTATCGAGCTCGCCCATCAGCGTCACCGACATCGCACGGCTGGCGCTCGGTGAGAGCATCACGATCTTGAGCCAGATGCTGTCGCCCTTGGCCGCGGAGAGCCGGGTCGCGGTTGCGATCCTTCCATCGATGCTCTTACCGACCACCGTGTTGATCTCGGCCTGAGCGAGGCTGCGCGTCGTGGAAGCGGTACGAGCGGAGCGCGGGATCGGGGCAGAGGCGGCGACGACATTGGCGCGGTCGACCGGCGAGGCGGATGCGGGGGCAAAGGCCAGCGCCTGATAGGCCGCGCTGGAGACGCTCGCGGTGGCTTGCGGATCGCTGGCGGGGGCGAGTGCCTGGCGCGCCTTCAACGCTGCGACCTGTGCCGGCGTCGCCTGCTGCGGCGCGGCCGGGATATCATCCCAGAAACCGCGGGCATTGATGATGTCGGCCGGGGTCTCGGGCTTGGCATCGGCAGATTTGGCGGTCGCCAGCTTGTCAGCCACGGGCTTCGGCTTAGGTGGCGCAACGATCTGCGCGTCGGCCGAGGCGAGCTGGAGCGTTGCAGCGATCTGCGGCTTGGCGCGCGGCGTCGGCACCGGCTCGGCGGACTTGGCCGCGGCGGCGACCACGGTCGGCGTCGCCGGTTTCGCGGCCGGCGCCGGTGCACCCTCGTCATCCTCGTCGCTGCTGGCGGCCGGAGCCGCCGACCTGCCCTTGAACAAGGCGGCGAAGAAATTGGTCTTGCTGCCGGAATCGTCGCCGCTGCCGCGTCGCTCGATCTCGGCCTTGGCGAGCTCATAACCCTTCAGCGGAACGCCGTCGGTCGGCAGATGCACTGTTTTTCCGTCCGGGAAGACGCGGGCGAGCTGGTCATGCGTCATGCGCGGCCAGTGCCGGATGCTGCCGGTGTCGAGGTGCACGAAGGGCGAGCCGGAGGTCGGATAGAAGCCGACGCCGCCACGCTGGAGGCGCAGGCCGGCGAAGCGAATCTGCTCCAGCGGCACGCCGGGGATATAGAAGTCCATCGCGTGGCCCAGCATATGCTGGCTGAAGCGCGCCACACCGGAGGAGCGGCGGCGGAGCATGGCGTTGGTAGCGGGGGAGCGGTAGGAGGAGATGATCTGGATCGGCTGCTTGCCGTCGACGTCGCGATAGACTTCCCAGAGGATGTCGAACAGGCGTCGGTCCATGACCGTCTCATCCTGGGTGCGCCAGTCGCGCAGAAAGTGGTTGAGCTGCTTCAGCGCGGCTTCGTCATACCGGCCGTCGCGCTTGAAGGTGACGGTGAGGTCTTCGCCGGAATGGGTGTGATGAAAGGAGAGCGTCTTGGTTTCGTTCAGCGCGGCGGCATCATGAACCGAACCTGCGGCAGCAAGCAGCAGTGCAGCAGCGAGGCCGATCCTGGATCCGGCCTTCACTCCCGCATGGGACAACGACAGCACAGCGAATTGGCGTGCGAGACCAGTCAGCACGTATGAGCCCACCCAGTCGACGAGCGTTCAAAATGGACTCTCCCGCCAACCCCGTAGCAGCGCGAAAGAGGATGAACGCTTTCTTAAAGCGAGAAGGTTAATTCGAGGTTGACCTTCCCGCCCCCAAACCAAGTCAGAATACAATCCTAAACGGTTGACTGTGGCAAAAAAACGCCCGCTGTCCGGGCCGAGGTTGAGGGTGGTTAACGTTAAGCGACGCCGTCCAAAGGACGGGGTCGCTGATTTTATTGCAGAATTTTATAGAGGGAGCTGAGCCTCAGCGGGTGAATACCCGCTGCTGCGGTCGGCGGCCCACCGGTGCGGGCGGCGCCGGCGGGGTCGGCGCCCCGAACAGCCGTTCGAAGAAATTCGGGCCGGATGAGCCAAAGCCGCCGCCATTGTTGGCCACCGCCACCCCTGACGGCAGCGTCGTTGCCGGGCGCGAATAGCTCGGCTGCGAATGCGCTACGACGGCCTCGAGGTCCTTGCCGCGGTTGTTCTTCAGGATGTTGATCATGGTCGCGTCGCGGCCATAGATGTCCTTGCGGAACTGGAGCTTGGCGGCGTCATCCACGAACGCGGTCTGATAGGTGATGTTGACCGGGATCGGGGTCGGGAATTTCAGGTCGATCTCGCCCTTGCCGTACATGCTGCGGACGCGCTCGGGCGTATACTTGTCGTTCGGCATGGTGATATTGAGCAGCACGGACGCGTACTGATCCGGATTCTGCACACGCATGCAGCCGTGGCTGAAGGCGCGCTCGTCCCGGGCGAACAAATGCTTGTCCGGCGTGTCGTGCTGATAGACCAGGAACTTGTTCGGGAAATTGAAGCGGATGCGGCCGAGCGCGTTGGCTTCACCCGGCGGCTGCGAGATGTGCACCGAGCCGTCGCGGTTCTGCTCGAGCTTGAGGCCCATGCGCTGAAGCACGGTCGGGTCCTGCTGAAGCGCCGGCAGATATTCGTTGTAGACGATCGACGGGGGCACATTCCAGGTCGGATTGACCGTGATGTACTTCATCGTCTCGGTGAGCAGCGGCGTCGCATGCGTGCCCGGTTTGCCGGTGACGACGCGGGTGCTCCAGACCTGCTGGCCGCGCTGCATCACCTTCAGCGTATAGTCGGGAATGTTGAGGATGACATAGGCATCGCCGAGTGAGGACGCCCCGAGGTCGCGCGGCAGCCAGCGCCAGCGCTCCATGTTCACCAGCACCACGTCGATCTGCTTGTCGCGCTTGGGGGTGTTAAGCGCCTTGACAGTCTTGTCGTCGAGGATGCCGGTCGCCTTGATCTCGGCGCCGCTCTGGAATCTGCGCACGGCGTCGGCGACCGCCGCGTCATAGCGGGTGTCATTCGCGTTCTCGGTGATGCCGAGCTTGGCGCGCAGCTGCGGCACGCGCGGATCTTCCACGACGATCTCGGCCTGCTTCTTGCCGGCCGGGGTGTATTTCAGCGCCGGACCGTCGGCGATCTCGATCAACGGGCCGCTGCCGTGGCCGCGGAGCTCCGCGAGCTTGGCCTTCAGCTCCTTGTAGAGCTTGTGCGGCGGGTTGTAGCTGTCGAGCGCCGCGGACGCATCCGTCGCGGTCGTGACCTTGGCAAGCACTTCGTTCGGGTCGACCGGGTGCTCGGGATAGAGGATGTCGCCGCTGACCTGCGACCAGTGCATGCGGCCACTCTGAGCGTGCCGCGCATAGTCGAACATGCTGGCGGTGAGTTTCAGCTCGGCATCGGCGAGCGTATCGGGCGTGGTCGCGGCGGCGAAATCCGGCACCGGATAGTCGGCCGGATTGAGGCCGTCGGAGGCCGCGTCCTTCAGCCGCGCGATCACACCCTTGGCTGCAGCGGTCAGGCTGCCGCCTTGCGTCCAGACCGGCGCGAAGTCGCGCGCACCGTAAAACTTCTCGATCGCCGCGCGTTCGTTCTTGCGGTCGAAATGGCGCGACGTCTTGGCGCCGATGATGTCCTTGAGCCTGTCGGCGACCGGCTGGTCGGCAGCGGGAACGTTGCTCGCGGCCTTCACCGGCTCGGCGGCCGGAGCCGGGGCCACAGGCGCGGCTGGCGTTGCCGTCGCCGTGTCTGCCTTGGTTTGTTCAGATGCGGCAGGCTCGGTCTTCGCGGATTCGGTCTTCGCAGGTTCGCTCTTGGCCGTCTCGCTCGTCGGCGCCTCAGTGGCGGGCGAGGTGGCGACATCGGAAGGCCTGGTCTCGACCTTGTCGGGCGCCGGTGCGACTTCGGCCTTCACGGGCTCCTTCGCAGTGGCCTGAACGGTGGCGGTGGTATCGAGCTTGATGTCGGAGGCGGTTGGAGGCGGGACGTTGGCCGGCTCGGGGCGCGGGATCGCGGCCTCGATTGCGAGCTCGGCGGCGCTGCTGCGCGTCTGATCCTGCGCCAGGGCTGAGCTGGCCGACACCGTGAGGAAGGTTGCCGCGACCGTCATCAAGACACGGTCAAAGCCTGCACGGTGGTTCAAACAGTCACGCATTGTGTCACACCCCTCGGGTGAACTGTCCCTCGTGGAACAGCTTCGTTATCGTCGCTAAATCTTCGGCTAAACGCGCCGGCCTCTCGAAAGTCGCACGCCTGCACGCAACGATTCATACGCAGACGATATACGGGCCCCGTTTTTGCGGCCAGCGCTACCCGGGACAACTCACGACAAACTGACGTCAAGGCAGCCTTCTTGGCAACGAATTATGCGCATGCCCCACGCGCTTTTCCCTGTGTCTGTCACTTCCAGGTCACGGTTCACGTCGCGGCCAAATTTCACCGTGATGCGAAGGGCTTGCGGCCTCTTCGCGGCAACAGGCAATCCGCTGTGCAGATACGGCTCAGTGCGTCTCCTCGTCGCTTTTCCCGCCATGGCCGGGCACCCCTGCTTCGTCGAGTTTGCGGTAGAGCGTGGACCGGCCGATTTTGAGGCGGCGGGCGACTTCGGACATCTGCCCGCGGTAATGCGAGATCGCGAAGCGGATGATTTCGTTCTCCATGTCCTCCAGCGCGCGGACATCTCCGCTCGCGGTCAGCATGCAGAGAGTTCCCGCCGACGGGAGGGGAGCAATCGGTATTTCGTTACCCGATACCAAGGAAGGCGCCGCAATCGGCTCGAGCATCAGTGGCGCAGTCGGAATCTCGGTTGCGGGATGCGGCTGCGAGGCGAGCAGGGGAAAATCGCCGAGGCCAAGCTGGTCGCCGTCGCTCATCACCACCGCGCGGTAGACCGCGTTTTCGAGTTGGCGGATGTTGCCGGGCCAGTCGAGCTGGGCGAGGTGCGCCACCGCTTCGCCGCTGATGCCGGTGATGGTGCGGTTCTCCTCGGCGGCAAAGCGCGCCAGGAAATGCCGCAGCAGATGCGGAATGTCCTCGCGCCGGGCGCGCAGCGAGGGGATCGTCAGCGGCAGCACGTGCAGGCGATAAAACAGATCTTCGCGGAAGTGCCCCTGTTTGACCCGCTCCAGGAGCTTGCGATTGGTCGCGGAGATGATGCGCACGTCGACCTTGACGGGCTTGCGGCCGCCGACCGCCTCGACCGCGCCTTCCTGGAGCGCGCGCAAGAGCTTGACCTGCGCCGTCAGCGGCAACTCGCTGATCTCGTCCAGGAACAGCGTGCCGCCATGAGCCTCGACGAACTTGCCCATGTGCCGCTCGGTGGCGCCGGTGAAGGCGCCCTTCTCATGGCCGAACAGGATGGACTCGACGAGGTTGTCGGGAATCGCGCCGCAATTCACGGCGACAAAGGGTTTTGCCTTACGCTCGCCGCTGCCATGAATGGCGCGCGCGAACATCTCCTTGCCGACGCCGGACTCGCCCTCGATCAGCACGGGAATCGAGGAGTTCGCCGCCTTCTGCGCGGCGCGCATCACGCCTGCCATCGCCTCGGAGCGGGTGATGATGTCGGAGAAGCTCAGGCGGCCCTCGCGGCTGTGACGGATGCGCTGCAATTCGCCCTTCAGTGCGGAGGCGTTCAGCGCGTTGCGCAATGAAACCTGAAGCCGCTCCAAGCCGACCGGCTTGACGACGAAATCGGCCGCGCCGGCGCGCATCGCCGAGATCACGTTGTCGATGCCGCCATGCGCGGTCTGCACGATGACGGGGATGCTGAGGCCCGCTTCGCGGATTTTCGCCAACACACCCATGCCGTCGAGGCCGGGCATCACGAGATCGAGGATGACGCCGTCGATGGTCGGGGCGTCGGGAGCGGTGAGGGCAGCGATCGCGGCGTCGCCAGAATCCACGACGACCGTCTCGTAGCCGCATTTCTGCACCATGTTTTCGACCAGCCGGCGGGCTACAGCGTCGTCGTCGGCGATCAAAATACTGGCAGCCATGGTGTTCCCTGCACGCTACAACTATCTGTCTCGAATCGGGGCACTCTGGCCGAAGCCGATTAACGCACTCTTAAACCTTGATGCCCACGCCCGCCGTCGCGACGGTTGAACACAGGTTTCCCACACAATGAATTCGCGCTCCAAGCTCGCTCTCAAGAAGTCTGCTCTCAAGAAGCCCGCTTCCAGCAAGTCCGCTCCCCGCAAGCCGAGCACCAGGAAATCCGCCGCCAAAGCAAAGTCCTCCAGGCCTTCACCGATAAAGTCTCCGCCTGCAAAGCCTGCAAGCAAGACCGGCAAGCTTCCGGAGTGGAACCTGGCCGATCTCTATTCGGGGATCGAGGCGCCGGAAGTGGCGCGCGACCTCGACAAGATGGATGCCGATTGCGTCGCGTTCGAGACGGACTACAAGGGCAAGCTCGCGACAGGGACAGCAAACGAAGATGGCGGAAAATGGCTCGCTGAAGCCGTGCGACGCTATGAGGCGATCGACGACCTCGCCGGCCGTCTCGGCTCCTATGCCGGCCTGGTCCACGCCGGCGACAGCGTGGACCCTGCGATTTCAAAGTTTTACGGCGACGTGTCCGAGCGCCTGACGGCGGCGTCGACACATCTTCTGTTCTTCGCGCTCGAGCTCAATCGGATCGATGACGACATTTTGAACCGCGCGATGCAGACACCGGAGCTGGCACACTATCGCCCCTGGATCGAGGATTTGCGCAAGGAGAAGCCGTATCAGCTCGACGATAAGCTCGAGCAGCTCTTCCTGGAGAAGGCGCAGACCAGCTATTCCGCCTTCAACAGGCTGTTCGACCAGACCATCTCGGGCCTGCGCTTCAAGGTGGGCGCAAAAGAGCTCGCGATCGAGCCGACGCTCAATCTGTTGCAGGACCGAGACGGCGCAAAGCGCAAGGCCGCCGCCGAAGCCCTGGCGAAGACCTTCAAGGCCAATGAGCGCACTTTTGCGCTGATCACCAACACGCTCGCGAAGGACAAGGACATTTCCGACCGCTGGCGCGGCTTTCAGGATGTTGCGGATTCCCGGCACCTCAACAACCGCGTCGAGCGCGAGGTGGTGGATGCGCTGGTCGCCTCGGTGCGCGCGGCCTATCCAAAATTATCGCATCGCTACTACGCACTGAAGGCGAAGTGGTTCGGCAAGAAGCGGCTCGCTTATTGGGACCGTAACGCGCCGCTGCCCTTTGCCGCGACCGATGTCATCGGCTGGCCCGATGCGCGGAACATGGTGTTGACGGCCTATCGCGGCTTCTCACCCAAGATGGCCGACATTGCGGAGCGCTTCTTCACCGATCGCTGGATCGACGCGCCGGTGCGTCCGGGCAAGGCGCCCGGCGCGTTCTCGCATCCGACCACGCCGTCGGCGCACCCTTACGTGCTGATGAACTACCAGGGCAAGCCGCGCGACGTGATGACGCTCGCGCACGAGCTCGGCCATGGCGTGCATCAGGTGCTCGCCGCGAAGAACGGCGCGCTGATGGCGCCGACGCCGCTGACGCTGGCGGAGACCGCGAGCGTGTTCGGCGAGATGCTGACCTTCCGGCGGCTGCTGGCGCAGACCAAGAGCGCAAAACAGCGCCAGGCGCTGCTCGCCGGCAAGGTCGAGGACATGATCAATACCGTGGTGCGGCAGATCGCGTTCTATTCGTTCGAACGCGCGGTTCATACCGAGCGCAAGAACGGCGAGCTCACCGCGACGCGGCTCGGCGAGATCTGGCTGTCGGTGCAGGGCGAGAGCCTGGGGCCTGCGATCGAGATCAAGGCGGGCTATGAGAATTACTGGATGTACATTCCGCACTTCATCCACTCGCCGTTCTACGTCTACGCCTACGCCTTCGGCGATTGCCTCGTGAACTCGCTCTATGCGGTCTACGAGAATGCGGCCGAGGGCTTCGCCGAACGCTATCTCGACATGCTCGCCGCCGGCGGGACCAAGCATTATTCCGAGCTGCTGCGGCCGTTCGGGCTGGATGCCAAGGACCCGAAGTTCTGGGATGGCGGGCTCAGCGTCATCGCCGGCATGATCGACGAGCTGGAGAAGATGGCCTGAGTGGCTGGCTTCTCACGGGGCGTAAAACGTCTGTTGAACCAAGAGTCCAGCAATGTTATACACCCGTATAACCGCTGGAGGTTAGCCATGAAGATCGAGATCAAGAAGATCGGCAATTCGGACGGGTTGTTGCTGCCCCGCGAGCTTATGCAGCGGCTCGATCTCAAACGCGGGCAGCAATTGCATGTCGTGGAATTGCCCGGTGGGGGTTTTCAATTGCTGCCTTACGACCCCGACTTCGAGCGGACGATGGAAATCGCCGATGAGGTGATGGATAAGTATCGCGATACGCTCGCCGCGCTGGCAAAATAGCGGCCGGCGCATGAGTGATCCTCAGGAGCCATTCTGGGTCACCTACGAGCAGGCTGTCGCAATTCATAGCCGACAGCTCCGGCGCTTCGGTGGCGCGCCCGGATTGCGCGACGAGGGCATGCTGCGTTCGGCGCTGGAGCGTCCGATCAACAAATGGCGCTATGAACAGGCGCCAATGGAAGAACTCGCTGCAGCATACGCGTTCGGCCTCGCGAAGAACCATGCATTTGCCGATGGAAACAAGCGCATCGCCTTCATGGCGATGATGGTCTTCCTTCACAAGAACGGCGTCGCCTTCAGTCCCGCTCCCGCGGAAGCGACAACGATGATTCTCTCGCTCGCCGCCGGCGAAGTCAGCGAGCAGAGCCTGGCGCGCTGGATCCGCGACAATTGGAATTCCAAATGACCTCATTTGCGGGAAAACCGCGCCCGCGTGCCGTTGCCCTGCCCGAAAGTTTGCGGTATCCCAGCCAAGAATTCGACTTTCGACTGGGGACAATCCATGGCTGACCATAGCGAAGTGGCGTACACCACCGCCGACGGCAACGACTACGTTGCGCACGAGCAGACCTACGAGGGCTTCATCAAGCTGGTGAAGTACGGCACGGCCTCGGTCGCGCTCATCGTGATCCTGATGGCGATCTTCCTCACCTGATCGATCGGCAGCTGCACACGCCAGCGGCAGCAGCTGCCCAGAAAATTTGCATACAAACCGGTCCCAGAACCGGTATCGAACGCCGCGGGAGTAACGCTTTAGTTTGCGCGCGCGCTGTCCTGCGCCGCCGGAGGCCTCATGAAGATTGCCGTTGCCAAGGAAATCGATCCGTCCGAGCCGCGGGTCGCCGCTTCGCCTGATACGGTGAAGAAATTCAAGGCGCTGGGCGCCGAGATCGCCGTCGAGCCGGGCGCCGGCCTCAAGTCGGGCCTGCCGGATTCCGAATTCACCGCCGTGGGCGCCACCATCAGCACTGATGCGCTTGTTGACGCCGACATCATCATCAAGGTGAAGCGCCCCGAGGCGTCGGAGCTCTCGCAATACAAGCGCGGCGCGCTCGTCATCGCCATCATGGATCCCTATGGCAACGAGGCGGCGCTGAAGGCGATGGCCGATGCCGGCGTCTCCGCCTTCGCGATGGAATTGATGCCGCGCATCACCCGTGCGCAGGTGATGGACGTGCTGTCCTCGCAAGCCAATCTTGCCGGCTATCGTGCCGTGATCGAGGGCGCCGAGGCCTTCGGCCGCGCCTTCCCGATGATGATGACGGCGGCCGGCACTATACCCGCGGCCAAGGTGTTCGTGATGGGCGTCGGCGTTGCCGGTCTCCAGGCGATCGCGACGGCGCGCCGTCTCGGCGCCGTCGTGACCGCCACCGACGTGCGTCCCGCCACCAAGGAGCAAGTGGAATCGCTCGGTGCGAAATTCCTTGCCGTCGAGGACGAGGAGTTCAAGAACGCGCAGACCGCCGGCGGCTACGCCAAGGAAATGTCGAAAGAGTACCAGGCCAAGCAGGCCGCGCTCACGGCCGAGCACATCAAGAAGCAGGACATCGTGATCACGACCGCGCTGATTCCGGGCCGACCGGCGCCGAAGCTCGTCAGTGCCGAGATGGTCAAGTCGATGAAGCCGGGCTCGGTGCTGGTCGATCTCGCCGTCGAGCGCGGCGGCAATGTCGAGGGCGCCAGGGCCGGCGAGGTCGTTGACCTCGATGGCATCAAGATCGTCGGCTACACCAACGTCGCCGGCCGCGTCGCGGCCTCTGCCTCCAGCCTCTACGCACGCAATCTGTTCTCCTTCATCGAGACCATGGTCGACAAGACAGAGAAGAAGCTCGCCGTCAACTGGGACGATGAACTCGTCAAGGCCACTGCGCTCACGAAAGACGGCGCCGTCATCCACCCGAACTTCCAGCCGAAGGTTTAAGGAGAGTCGCCATGGAGCATGCTGCACAGGTCGTCGACCCCTTCATCTTCCGGCTGTCGATCTTCGTTCTCGCCGTCTTCGTCGGCTATTTCGTGGTGTGGTCGGTGACGCCGGCGCTGCACACCCCGCTGATGAGCGTGACCAACGCGATCTCGTCGGTGATCGTGGTCGGTGCGCTGCTCGCGGTCGGCGTCGGCATGATCTCGAGCGGCTCGGGCTGGGCGCGCGGCTTCGGCTTCGTCGCGCTCATCTTTGCCTGCGTGAACATCTTTGGCGGCTTCCTTGTCACGCAGCGCATGCTCGCGATGTACAAGAAGAAGTCGAAGTAAGCGGCCACCTCGGGCTGAAGGGACAGATGGGGACCTGAGATGAACGCCAATCTCTCTGCATTCTTGTATCTCGTGGCGGGGGTGCTGTTCATCCTGTCGCTGCGCGGGCTGTCGAGCCCGGCGACGTCGCGCCAGGGCAATTTGTTCGGCATGATCGGCATGGGCATCGCGGTTGCGACCACCCTCGCCAGCCATCCGCCAGCGGACGGCGTCGCCTGGATCCTCGTGATCCTCGGTATCGCCATCGGTGGCGCGATCGGCGCCGTGATCGCCCGCCGCGTGCCGATGACCTCGATGCCGGAACTGGTCGCCGCCTTCCACTCGCTGGTCGGCATGGCCGCGGTGCTGGTCGCCGCCGGCGCGTTCTACGCGCCCGAGGCCTTCGACATCGGCACTCCCGGCAACATCCATCCGCAGAGCCTGGTCGAGATGTCGCTCGGCGTCGCCATCGGCGCGCTGACCTTCACCGGTTCGGTGATCGCCTTCCTGAAGCTCTCCGCACGCATGAGCGGCGCGCCAATTATCCTGCCGTTCCGCCACGTCATCAACATCGCGCTCGCCGTGGCGCTGGTGTTCTTTATCGTCGGCCTCGTGCTGACCGGCAGCGCGCTCGACTTCTGGCTGATCGTCATCCTCGCCCTGGTGCTCGGCGTGCTCATGATCATCCCGATCGGCGGCGCCGACATGCCGGTCGTGATCTCGATGCTGAACTCCTACTCCGGCTGGGCCGCTGCCGGCATCGGTTTCACGCTCGGCAATTCCGCGCTGATCATCACCGGCGCGCTGGTCGGCTCCTCGGGCGCGATCCTGTCCTACATCATGTGCCACGCGATGAATCGGTCCTTCATCTCGGTCATCCTCGGCGGCTTCGGCGGCGAGACCGCTGCGGCCGGCGGCGGTACGGGCGAGCAGAAGCCCGCCAAGCTCGGCTCGGCCGACGATGCGGCCTTCATCATGAAGAACGCCTCCAAGGTCATCATCGTGCCCGGCTACGGCATGGCGGTGGCGCAGGCCCAGCACGCGCTGCGCGAGATGGCCGACATCCTGAAGAAGGAAGGTGTCGAGGTGAAATATGCCATTCACCCGGTCGCCGGCCGCATGCCCGGCCACATGAACGTGCTGCTCGCCGAAGCCAACGTGCCCTATGATGAGGTGTTCGAGCTCGAGGACATCAACTCCGAATTCGCGCAGGCCGACATCGCCTTCGTGATCGGCGCGAACGACGTCACCAACCCGGCCGCCGAAGAGGACAAGACCTCACCAATCTACGGCATGCCCGTGCTCCAGGTCTGGAAGGCCGGCACCGTGATGTTCATCAAGCGCTCGCTCGCCTCCGGCTATGCCGGTATCGACAATCCGCTGTTCTACCGCGACAACACCATGATGCTGCTCGGCGACGCCAAGAAGGTCACCGAGAACATCGTCAAGGCGATGTAGCGCGGAAGCAAACGGACCGTGGCCATCACAAAGGAATGGCACCGGTCCTATCGCATGGCTCCCAAAGCGACGCGCGCGCAGCGCGCAGCCGGCAAGCCGCCCGTAAGGCGGCGTGCCGCTGCCGCGATGTTCCGGCCAGCCTCCGGCCCCATGTCATGAAATTGCTGCGGAGCCGTCGCAAGCCGTGAGCCGAAAGGCCGGCCGCGTATCATGACCATCGTCAAGTGGATCGCCATCCTGCTCGCGGCCGTCTATTGCGCCGGTCTCCTCGTGCTGTATGTCCGCCAGCGCGAGATGATGTTTCCGATCCCGCCCGCCGGTCGCACCGCACCCGATGCTGCGGGCCTTCCCGAGGCGGAAGAGCATGTCCTGACCACGTCGGACGGCGAGAAGGTCATCGTCTGGCACGTGCCGGCGAAGCGTGGCCGTCGCGTGATCCTGTATTTTCCGGGCAATGGCGATTTTCTCGCCGGTCGCGTCAGCCGCTTCAGGGCGATGACGGCCGACGGCACCGGCCTCGTCGCGCTGTCCTATCGCGGCTATGCCGGCTCCAGCGGTGCGCCGAGTGAGGAGGGTTTGCTGCGCGATGCCGCAGCTGCCTACGATTTCACGTCGGGGCGCTATGCCGCGGAACGGATCGTCGCCTGGGGCTTTTCGCTCGGCACCGGCGTGGCCGTCGCGCTCGCATCCGAGCATCCGATCGGCAAGCTGATCCTGGAGGCGCCCTATACCTCGGCGGTCGATATCGCCGCATCAGCGTTCCGGTTCGTGCCGGTGCGCCTCCTGATGCGCGACCCGTTTCGCTCCGACGAGCGGATCGCGCGCGTCACGGTGCCGCTGCTGATCATGCATGGCACCAATGACCTTGTCATTTCGATCGTATTCGGAGAGCGTCTGTTTGCGCTCGCCCGCGGACCCAAGCAGTTCGTTCGCTTCGCGGGCGGCGGACACGACAATCTCGATGCTTTCGGTGCGATCGAAACGGCAAGGCGCTTCATTGAATCCTAAGCAGTTCGTTACGTGGCCCTGGCGCCTGGCCTTCGCCGCGATCCTCGCGTTATCGCCGCAACACGCATGGGCAGCGACCGGGCTCGATGGTGCTGCCATGCGCTGGCCCTATGCGCTGCCCTTTGCCGGCCTGTTGCTGTCGATCGCATTGGGTCCGCTGCTGTTTCCAAAAATCTGGCATCATCACTACGGCAAGATCGCCGCGGCCTGGTCGCTGCTGGCACTCGCCGCGCTCGTCATCTTTGCCGGGAGCATGGCAACGCTGGCGGCGCTCGTTCACGCCATGCTCGCCGAATATCTCGGCTTCATCGTGCTGCTGTTCTCGCTCTATGTCGTGGCCGGCGGCATCCTCATCACCGGCGACATCAAGGCCACGCCGGCGACCAATTTCGGCATCCTCGCGCTCGGCACATTGGGGGCGAGCATTGTCGGCACCACGGGGGCCGCGATGATCCTGATACGTCCCTTGATCCG
Organism: Bradyrhizobium sp. 179; assembly: GCF_023073535.1. NCBI lineage: Bacteria > Pseudomonadati > Pseudomonadota > Alphaproteobacteria > Hyphomicrobiales > Nitrobacteraceae > Bradyrhizobium > Bradyrhizobium sp. 179. The sequence continues at coordinate 76,423 of NZ_JADPJR010000087.1, forward strand.
CGCCAACCGGCTGCGGCGCCACAATACCCATGTCGTCATCTTCTTCGTCATCCTGGTTGCCAATGTCGGCGGCGCGCTGAGCCCGCTCGGCGATCCCCCGCTGTTCGTCGGTTTCCTGCATGGCGTCGATTTCTTCTGGACCACGCGTACCATCTGGTTGCAGACCGCAATCGTGGCCGGACTGCTGCTCGCTATCTTCGTCGCCATCGATGTCTGGCGCTTCCGCAGCGAGTCGCCGCCCGGCGACACAGGCTGCGGGGAGCCGCTGCGCATCCGCGGCCTTGTCAATTTGGTGCTGATCGCTGCCATCGTCGCGAGCCTGCTGGCATCGGCGATGTGGAAGTCCGGCATTGCCTTCGACATTCTCGGCACCAAGCTGCAATTGGAGGACGTCGTCCGCAATTTGGTGCTGCTGGCCATTGCGGCCTTGTCGGTTTGGCTGACGCCGGACGAGCACAGACTGGCCAACGGCTTCACCTGGGAGCCGATCCGCGAGGTCGCGAAACTGTTCGCCGGCATCTTCGTCGCGATCATTCCCGTCATTGCCATGCTCAATGCGGGCCATCACGGTGCCTTCGCCTGGCTGTTGTCGGCGGTGACGGCGCCGGACGGTGCGCCGCGCGAAGTCGCCTATTTCTGGTTCACCGGCCTGATGTCGGCGTTCCTCGACAATGCGCCGACCTATCTGTTGTTCTTCGAACTCGCCGGCGGCGACCCGCAAGTGCTGATGCATGAACTCTCGGGGACGCTCGCCTCGATCTCCATGGGCGCGGTCTACATGGGTGCGCTCACCTACATCGGCAATGCGCCGAACTTCATGGTGAGCAGCATTGCCAGCGAGAACGGCATCGAGATGCCGAGCTTCTTCGGCTATATGTTGCGCGCCGGCGCCGTGCTCATTCCGCTGTTCCTGCTGCTGACGCTGCTGCCGATCGCGCCGATCCTGCACTGGCATTGAATCTCACGCCTGATTTGCTACTGCTCATGGCAGCAAATGGAAGCGGTGGATGAGCGCACATAACCCGATGCCCCGGTCGGCCTGGATCTTCCCGGCGCTGGCCGTGCTGTTGTTCGCGGCTGTTAGCGCGACGAACTACGTGTTCACGCTGTCGCTCGGCGGGCTCGTCTTCGCCATTGTCCTTTTGATCATCCTGTTCGGCACCGTATTTGCCGCGGTTCATCATGCCGAAGTGATCGCTGAGCGGGTCGGCGAACCCTATGGCACGCTCGTGCTGACGCTCTCGGTGACCATCATCGAAGTGGCGCTGATCACCACGATCATGCTGGGCGACAAGCCCGCCCCGGCGCTCGCGCGCGACACCGTGTTCGCCGTGGTCATGATCGTCTGCAATGGCCTCGTCGGGCTCTGCATCTTCATCGGCGGCCTGCGTTATCGCGAGCAGGGTTTCCAGCTCTCCGGGGCCAACGTCTATCTCAGCGTCTTGTTTGCGCTTGCCACCATCACGCTGATCATGCCGAACTACACCACCACCACGCCCGGACCGGTCTATTCGGCGGTTCAGCTCGGTTTCGTCGACGTGGTCACGCTCGCGCTTTATGCGGTGTTTCTCTACACGCAGACCGTCCTGCACAAGGATTACTTCGTTCATGAACGGGCGCAGGGCGAGGGCGGGGAGGTGCACCTGTCAAGTGGGGCGCTCGCACTCACCGTGGCGCTGCTCTTGGTCTCACTTCTGGCGGTCGTGCTGCTCGCCAAGAAATTCTCGCTGGTGGTCGATGCCGTGGGCGCCAGGATCGGCGCGCCGCCGGCCTTCGCCGGTCTCCTGGTCGCGCTCCTGATCCTGCTGCCCGAGGGCGTCGCGGCCATCGCGGCTGCCCGCAAGAACGACCTCCAGAAGAGCATTAACCTCGCGCTCGGATCGTCACTCGCGACCATCGGGCTGACCATCCCGGCCGTCGGCGTCGCCACCTACGCGCTCGATAAGGAGCTCGAACTCGGCCTCAGCGCCCAGGGCAGCGTGCTCTTGCTCCTGACCTTCTTCTTGAGCATGCTGACCTTCGGCACCGGGAGGACCAATGTCCTGTTCGGCCTGGTCCACATGGTGGTATTTGCCATCTACGTGTTCATGGTCTTCGTGCCCTGAAGCGCGACATGGAGAGTTCCCGATGCTTGCCGCCCAGTCCGAGGTTCAGGTCGACAACGCGCAGGTTCGCGTGACCGAGTGGCGACTTGGGCCGGGGAGCGCCACCGGGCATCACACGCACGGAATGGACTACGTGATTGTACCCGTGGTGGCGGGGGAGATGACCATCGTGGCGCCCAGCGGCGAGAGATCCAAGGCGCAGCTTGCGGCCGGGAAATCCTATTTCCGCAAGGCTGGCGTCCAGCATGACGTACTTAACGAAACCTCAACCGAGATCGTGTTCCTTGAAGTCGAGCTAAAACCGTAGGTTGGCGTTGCCGATTGCCATCGATCCGTCGCAGTTGATCCCTCACAATGCCCCAAAGTTCCCGCATCAGGTCGCGCGGGGAGTGGCCGAGAAATGCTGAAATACCTCGCTAAAATCTCGATGGATATTTTCCCCTCGGTGCTCGCGACGATCATCGGGGCTTACATCGTTAATCACTATATCAATGCCAAGCCCGCACCCGATACTCCTGCGGCCGTAGCGGTGCCTGCCCAGGCTGGCAGTGAGGGCAAGCCGGCAGACACCACCAGCCTTCCCGGGGCCGGCGTCAAGGCCAAGGGTGTCTCCGACAAGAGTGTCTCTGAGAAGAGTGTCTCCGAGAAGAGCGTTTCCGAGAAGAATGCTGCGGACAAGTCGGCGGCCGAGAAGCCTGCCGATCATCAACCTGCTGCCGAGACCAAGGCCGCAGACGTTGCTCCCGCCGAGACCAGCCCGCGCGGCCGCACCGCCGCGCGCGAAAAGGCGGCTGCCAAGTCTGCTCCGGCTGCTGCGGTTCCCGCCACCGCCCCGGTGGTGGAGGCCAATTCGGCGCCGGCTGCGGCTTCCCCGGCCGCGGCCCCCGACGCCAACGATCTCGTGCGTGCCGCGATCGAGCGTCTGCGCAAGTCGCCTGAGGGCAAGGCCGCTGAGGCCAAATCAATCGAGAGCAAGTCTTCCGAGACCAAGTCTTCCGAGACCAAGCCGGCTGAAAGGCCGGCGGAGCCTGCGGTACGGGAAGCCGCCCGTACCCCGGAGGCGCCGCGTGTGATCACCGCGGAGCCGTCCACGGTGCGTCCGCTGCCGCCGCCGATTACTGTGTCGACGCCGTCACCCGAGGCCTATGGTAATAGCGGCTCGTCGCCGCTCAACCCGCCTTACACAGCCTCGGTCGGAAATGACGACCCGAATCGGATCACGCCGCCGGCTGACATTCCCGTGCCGGTGATCGCACCGCCGCTCGATCTGCGCGCCGACGCCGCGGCGACCACGACCATGCGGCGGCCGAAGACCAATGTCGCCGATGAGATGCTGTCAGGCGTGAAGTCGATGTTCCACGCCGTTCTGCCAAAACCCGCCACCCCCGATTAGGACGGCATCTGAGCCGCGCTGTCAGCCGCCGACCCGGGCGAGGCCGCTGCGGGCGGCATCGTCGCGTGGGCGAAGCGAGACCGCCTTGGTGTAGGACGCCGCTGCCTTGGCCCTGTCGCCCAGCCGCTCATAGGCCTGTCCGCGGGTGGTCCAGACCTGGGCGTTGTGCGGATCGGACTCGGAGGCCTCGTCCAGATCGGCTGCGGCTTCCTTGATCTTGCCGAGCGCGAGATAGCTGGTGGCGCGGCCGAGCAGTGGCTCGACCTTCTGCGGGTTGAGCCCGCTCGCAGCGCTGAAATCGGCGATTGCGAAATCGTGCTGGTTATTGCCCTGATAGATCAAGGCACGGCCATAGAGCGCCTGTGCGTTGTAGGGATCGAGCCCGACCGCGCGATTGAATTCGTCGAGCGCAGCTGCGGCCTCACCTGACTTCGCCAGGGATTGGGCCTTTGCCGTGTGGGCCTGAGCTTCGCTGACGTTGCCGGCGCTGACCGCGCTTTCGGCGGTCGCGATCGCCTTCGGCGCCTCCTGAGGCTTCTCCTTCTCCGGCATCAGCGATCCCAGATCGAAAGAGCAGCTGCACAGCGCAATCCCCATCAAAGCCAACACGAACGGTTGCTGCCAGATCTGGCGTAGCCGCGCCAAGCTGCGCTCGGGGAAAGGGGAGGCCATCTACGGTTCGCTCGCGCTAGAGCATGGTCCGAAAAAATGTGAAGCGGTTTCTGTCTCGCGACAAACGCGGAAATGCGTTTGCGCGGAGATCATGCTCAAACAACAAACCAAAGCGCGATGACGTTCAATCCCAATCTCATCGCGCTTTGGTGCCGCATCGGTGGCGCCCCTGTCCCAGAATAGGCACCGCTCAAAACAATAACGCGGGCCAGGGGCCCGCGTTATCGAAAACTGAAGTCTTGCAAGATCCGGTAGATCAGCGCGGTCCGCGCGGACCTGCACCCGGGCCGCCACGACCGCCACGATCACCGCCGGGACCTGCGCCGAACACCGGCTTCGGCTTCATCGGCAGCAGGCCTTCGCGCTGCAGCTTCTTGCGGGCCAGCTTGCGTGCGCGGCGCACGGCTTCGGCCTTTTCGCGGGCCTTCTTCTCGGACGGCTTCTCGTAATGACCGCGGAGCTTCATCTCGCGGAAAATTCCCTCGCGCTGCATCTTCTTCTTCAGCGCCTTGAGGGCTTGATCGACATTGTTATCGCGGACGAGAACCTGCACGCGGCATCCTCTTCAGGTGGATCGGATTTGAATTCTGGTAAGAATTAAGGGGATGGCAAAACGCGCAAGCCCTTAACCTTGAGCGCGCGGATGTATCAGACAAAACTGCGGATGTCCACCGGCCATGCGGGGTTTCGGGCCAATTTCGGCCATTAAATGCGGCGAAAATACCTCTGTGCGGCCCCGATTTGGGCGATTTGATGCCCATGGCGGGGTCGTTTCCGGAGCTTTGTTCCGGAAACTTGAAATCAGGGGACGACACATGGACATGAAAAAATACGCCGCCGAAGCCATCGGCACTTTCTGGCTCACATTCGCAGGCTGCGGCAGCGCCGTCATTGCCGCCGGCTTTCCCCAGGTCGGCATTGGACTGGTCGGTGTGTCCCTGGCGTTCGGGCTGAGCGTCGTCACAATGGCCTATGCGATCGGCCACATCTCGGGTTGCCACCTCAATCCGGCCGTCACGGTCGGCCTCGCCGCAGGTGGCCGTTTTCCGGCCGGCCAGATCCTGCCCTATGTGATCGCACAGGTGGCGGGCGCCATCGTTGCCGCGTGGCTGCTCTACGTCATCGCGAGCGGGGCGCCCGGATTTGACGTCGCCAAGGGCTTCGCGTCGAACGGCTATGACGCGCATTCGCCCGGCCAGTATAGCATGATCGTGTGCTTCCTCACCGAGGTGGTGATGACCATGATGTTCCTGTTCATCATCATGGGCGCCACCCATGGCCGTGCGCCCGCGGGCTTCGCGCCGCTCGCGATCGGGCTCGCGCTGGTGATGATCCATCTCGTCAGTATCCCCGTCACCAACACCTCGGTGAACCCGGCGCGCAGCACCGGCCCCGCGCTGTTCGTCGGCGGATGGGCGCTGTCGCAGCTCTGGCTGTTCTGGGTCGCGCCATTGATCGGCGGCGCGTTAGGCGGGGTGATCTACCGCTGGCTCAGCGAGGAGCCGACAGGCGTCGTCGCCGGCGCAAAGACGGCGTGATCGCAAGGGGATCGCAGCGATTGCTGCGGTCCTCTCATTTGGCTTTTGTCGGCGTGACTTCGGTGACATGTCCCATCTTGCGGCCGGGGCGCGGCGCGCCCTTGCCATAGATGTGCACCGTGGCGCCAGGGACGGTCAGCCACTTGTCGTAGTCATTGATCTCGTCGCCAATCAGATTGGTCATGGTGACGCATTCGCCGTGGCGCACGGGCTTGCCGAGGGGCCAGCCGGCGATGGCGCGGATGTGCTGCTCGAATTGCGACACGGACGCGCCGTCCAGCGTCCAGTGTCCGGAATTGTGCACGCGCGGAGCGATCTCGTTGACCAGCACCTTCGGTCCGGTGCCATTGGTGAGCACGAACATCTCGACGGCGAGCACGCCGACATAGTCGAGCGCGCTGGCGATCTTGCTGGCGATGCTGCGCGCTTCTTCGGCGAGCGAGTCCGCGATCGGTGCGGGCGCGCGCGATATCTTGAGAATGTGGTCGCGGTGCTCGTTCTCGGTGACGTCGAAGCACTCGACCTGACCCGTCGCCGCGCGGGCGGCGATCACGGAAATCTCGCGCTCGTAGGGCACGAATGCCTCCAGGATCGCCGATTTGGTGGCGAGACTGGTCCACACCTTGGCGATATCGTCGCCCTCGCGGATGATGGCTTGGCCCTTGCCGTCATAACCGAAGCGGCGGGTTTTAAGCACGGCTGGAAGGCCGATCCTGACGATCGCCTCGCGCAACGAAGCCACCGAGGTGACGTCGGCGTAAGCGGCGGTGCCGATGCTGAGCCGGGTGACAAAATCCTTCTCGGCCAGTCGGTCCTGGGTGGTCTCGAGGATCTTGCGGTTGGGCAGCACCGGGCGGCGCGCATCCAGCACCATCGCGGCGGCCGCCGGCACGTTCTCGAATTCGTAGGTGATGACGTCGACGTCGTTTGCGAACAGCTCGAGCGCCTCGACATCGGCGTATTCGGCGCAGGTCGCATTGAGGACAACGTCGAAGGCCGGCGAATCCGGATCGGGCGAGAATACCTGGCAGCGCAGCCCGAGCCGCGCCGCAGCCATCGCCAGCATCCTGCCCAATTGTCCGCCGCCGAGGATTCCGATGGTGTCGCCCGGCTTCAGCGTCACCTGCTTTGCGTCAGTCACGCCTTGTCCTCCGGGCGCTCGGCAACTGCCTCGGTCTGCGCCTTGCGCCAGGCGGCAAGCCGACCGGACAGGGCGGGGTCGGACAGCGCCAGCACGGAAGCTGCCAGCAGCGCGGCGTTGATCGCACCGGCCTTGCCGATGGCCAGGGTGCCCACCGGGATACCCGCGGGCATCTGAACGATCGAATACAGCGAATCGAGGCCTTTGAGCGTCTTCGATTCGACGGGCACGCCGAACACCGGCAGCTCCGTCAGCGCCGCCGCCATGCCGGGCAGATGCGCGGCGCCGCCAGCGCCGGCGATGATGACCTTGTATCCCGCCGCCTTGGCGCCTTTGGCGAAGGCAAACAGGCGATCGGGCGTGCGATGGGCCGAAACGATGCGGGTGTCGGCGGCGACGCCGAGCGCGGCAAGCGTGTCGGCGGCATGCCGCATCGTGTCCCAATCCGACTGGCTTCCCATGATGATGGCGATCGGCGCGGTCATGACGTCAATTGTGCCCGGAAAACAGAAAGATAGGCCAGATTAAAGGTTCCGGCCGGCGGCTCGCAAGGCGGTGGCAAGGAGAAGGGAATGCACTATCCTGTCTTGGTGAATCCCCGCAAGCCTTCATTGAGCAGGATGCCCATGAAGAAACCAAAAAGGGCGAGTGCTGCGAAGGCCGAAAAGGGCCGGAAGACCAGCGCCAGCCGTTCCAAAGCCGCTGCCAAGCCTCCGGCCAGGCCGTCGCGGCGCCGAACGCAGGCCAATGGCGCCACGGAGAGCATCAAGGCGACCATCCGCGGCTTGCGGAGCAAGCTCAAGGCGGCGGAGCGGCGGGTCGCGGAGCTCGAAGCGGCCGCTGACACCGATTTCCTGCTCGAGATTCCGAACCGGCGCGGCTTCGAGCGCGAGCTCAACCGCGCCATCGCCTACATGAAGCGCTACCGCGCCAGCGGCGCGCTGATCGTGCTCGACGTCGATCGGCTGAAGCCGATCAACGATTCCTTCGGACACGCGGCCGGCGACGAAGTGCTCAAGGCGATTGCCGCGACGCTGACGCGGCAGGTCCGCGCCTCGGACGTGGTCGGCCGCCTTGGCGGCGACGAGTTCGCGCTGCTGCTGTGGAATCTCAGCGAGACCGACGCCAAAGCGAAGGCCGCCTCGTTCGAGCAGGCGATCGACGAACTGTCCTTCACCTTTCGGGGCCAGCATGTGGCTGCGGGCGCCTCCGCCGGCGTCGCGTTGCTGGGGGCGCAGTCCGACGCAGGCCGCGCCCTCGAGGAAGCCGACGCCGCCATGTATGTGCGCAAGGCGTGCCGGCGGCACGAGCCGCGGACCAGGCTGGCCGGGAGCTAATTCTAAAGCGCGGCGAGATCTTGCGGCACATTGCCGAAATGCGCAGCAATGTGGCGTCGCCGAATTCGCCGGTCATGGGATCGCCGCTGCGGCTAAACGCGATCGCGCCGATGTGACCAGCGCCGCGCGATAGGATTTCGGCGCGCCGCAAGGCGGCCGTCGAGCTCTGGCACTCCTCTGCGGCGCCCGCGACGAGCGATCCGTCAGCATCGATCAGGAAGGGCATTGCAACGTAGTAGGTTACATCCGACATGGCGTTGCTCCGATGTTGAACTCAGGCGGCGCTGCTCTTGCTTCGCATCTTGCCGGGCGAGATCTCCGGAACGCACCCGGCGGAAATCGCCGCCTGCAATTCCTCCAGCTCGGCTTCCAGATATTCATTGGCCATGATCAGCGCCTTGATGGTGCTGCGCAGATTGCCGTCGCACATCGCGATCGCCTGATCGCAGGCTTGTTCATAATGGCTGTTGTCGAGAAGGGCGGTTGCCGACATCTGCGTTGTCCTTGGCGTTTCCTGGGGCGTTGGAAGTCAGAATGTTCCTATTTTGTTCTCTTTGAGTCAAGCGGATTCACGCACCCGCAAGCCGCCGCAAGGCCGCCTTGCGGATCAGGCGATGATGTCGGGCGTGATCTGGTCTTCGATGAAGGCGATGCGGTCGCGCAACAACAGCTTGCGCTTCTTCAACCGTTGTAAACGCAACAGGTCGGGGGCGGGCGACTGATGCAGTGCATCGATCGCCGCATCGAGGTCTCGGTGTTCCTGCTGCAACCGGGTGAGCTCGGCTTCGAGCTCACGCTCGTCTTCATTGGTCATGTCTGCGGTGGCCGAAAACCGATAGCCGTGAGATCTGGGCTGTGGATGCCCTGTGGAAATTATCGTCCTTGCGCGGCGTGACCGCAAGCGATCTGCGGCCGTCGCCCGCCGATCTCCCGTCACATATTTCTGCGGGTCGCCCCGGCGCTGCGCAAGCGCATTGATATCATGGATTTTTCCTGCGTGGTTCCCTTACTCACGCTTCGTTACATATGAATTTTCAAAAATGACGGCGCAACCACGGATACCCATCGACAGAACGAATCGGTGATGTAGACTTCCCTCGTCCGGATCGAATCCTGAGGTTCAACCCTACCGAGGAGGTTTCGAATGACAATTCAGGCACATCTTGTTGAATTGGAACGGAAGCACAAACTTCTCGAAAACGAATTGCACGAAGCTCTCGTGCACCTTTCAACAGACGACCTGCAAATTGTTGAGTTGAAGCGCCGGAAGTTGATGGTCAAGGACCAGATCGAGCGTCTGAAGCAAGGCGACACGCTCCACTAGTGACCCCCGCAACAGCGTAGAGTTGATCGTACTCCTTAGGCAGGGATGAGCGCCTTTGCGCTCATCCCTGCTGCAAGGAGCGCGCGTCGTGCAAATTGTGCGGCGTCAGCCTTTTGCTTCGACGCATTTTCTTGACGCAAACCGGTATCCGCTTTGCTCGAAACGCTCTAGATGTCCGCGAGCTCAGCGACGTGATCTGCGATTGCGAGCGACGACGTCAGTCCCGGCGATTCGATGCCGAACAGGTTGATCAAGCCTGCCACGCCGTGATCGCGCGGGCCCTGCATCAGAAAATCCTGCGTCGCCACCGCCGGCGGCACGATCTTCGGGCGAATGCCTGAATAGCTCGGCATCAACGCCCCGTCGGGCAGCGTCGGCCAGTATTTGCGGATCGCGGGATAGAAGCGCTCGGCGCGTGCCGGATCGACCTCGTAATTGATGGTCTCGATCCATTCGACGTCGGGGCCGAAGCGGGCCTGCCCCGCCATGTCCAGCGTCAGGTGCACCCCCAACCCGCCAGGCTCGGGCACCGGGTAGATCAGGCGCGAGAACGGCGCCCTGGCACTGCAGCTGAAGTAATTTCCCTTGGCGAGATAGGCCGGCGGAATCCGGTCCAGGGGCATGCCGTCGATATTACGCGCCACATTCGTCGCCGAGAGCCCCGCGGCGTTGACGAGAAGGCTGCATTGCAGCGTCATCGGCGCCTCACCGCCGGCCTCGATCTCGATGCCGTCGGCGGCAGCCTTGGCACGGACCAGCGGCGTGTGGAACGCGAAGGCCGCGCCGGCCTCCTCGGCTTCGCCGCGTAGCGAGAGCATGTAGGCGTGACTGTCGATGATGCCGGTCGACGGCGACAGCAGCGCGGCGTCGCAGGCGAGCGCCGGCTCCAGCGCGCGTGCGGCTTCGCCCGAAAGCAGTTGCATGTCGAGCACGCCGTTGGCTTCGGCATGCGCCTTGATCGATTGCAGCTTCTCGGTCTCTTTTGCGTTGGTGGCGACGATCAGCTTGCCACAATTCTTGTGCGGGATACCGCGCTCGGCGCAGTAGCGGTACAGCGCCTGCTTGCCGCCGACGCACATGCGCGCCATCCAGCTCCCGGCGCGGTAGTAGATGCCGGCATGGATCACCTCGCTGTTGCGCGAGGAGGTGACGGTGCCGATGGCCTCGGCTTCCTCGAGCACGACGACCTCGCGCCCGGTCTGAGCGAGCCTTCGAGCCACCGCGAGGCCGATGACGCCGGCTCCGATGACGACGCAATCGACCCTATCCATGGTCGTGCAGGACGTCAGTTGGAAAGGCCGGTGGCAGTGGGGCTTGAAGCGACGGCGCGCGGCCGTTTTCCATTAAGGAAGCATTTATCATGTCAGGGCAATTGCCGTGTTTCGCGTCACATTTTTCCGTTGCGCGTACAGGCGTTTACCCGATCCAAACCCGCGAAGCCAGACAATCCGGCGTTGAAATCGCGGGTGGCGGATGGCTGAGAAAAACTGGCACGTGGGCAGTGCGCTTCCGATTGCTGTGCAGGCTGTCGTGTGCCTGGCCGGCGCGGTCGGCCCTGCGCGCGCCTTTGCGCTGTCGGACAGCTTCACCGCTCCGGGCGATCTCGCCAAGCTCGATCCCAACGTGATCTGGGAAGGCCTGATCGCGAGCATCGTCGTCTGCTCGTTCCTCGCCGCGATCGCGCTATGGATCCATTCCTCGCTGCGGCGGACCAGGCGTTCGCAGATGCGGCGCAATGCCTTCGTCTCCTCGGCAATGAACAATCTCAACCAGGGCGTGGTGATGACGGATGCGCAGCGGCGCGTCATCTTCTGCAACGACCGCTATCTCGAGATCTATGGCCTGACGCGGTCGGATATCCGGGCCAACATGAACGGCTCCGAACTCCTCGAGCTGCGACGCAAGCGCGGGGTGCTCGGCGGCGCCTCCGTTGACGAGTTCTACGAGAAGGCGGCAAGCAGCAACGGTTTGATCACCGAACTGCCGGGTGGACGGGCCATCCTGGTGAAATTTTACGTGCTGCCGAACGGCGGCTCGGTGGCGACGCATCTCGACGTCAGCGAACAGCGCCGGCTTTCACAACAGCTCGCCTCCACCAAGCAGTTCCTGGAAACCGTGCTGGACAATGTGCCGGCCTGTGTTGCCGCGAAGAGCATCGAGGACGGCCGCTACATCTTCGCGAACACCGCCTATGAGCGCTTCTGGGGCTTCTCGCGGGATCACGTGGTCGGCAAGAATGCGCGTGAATTGTTTTCGCCCGCCTCGGCGGCCACGATCGAGGCGACCGACCAGGCCGCGCTCAACTCGCCGGACGGGCAATTCCGCAACGACTTCGAGGTCGAGCGAGGCGGGGAGCAGCGCATGGTCGCCTCGATCCGGATCGCGGTCCGCAATGAAAGCAACAGGCCCGGATTCCTGCTGCTGGTATTCGAGGACATCACCGACCGCCGCTCGCTGTCGCAGGAACTGGAGAGCACCAAGAAGTTCCTCGAGCTCGTGGTCGACAACATCCCGGTGGCGCTGATCGTCGAGCAAGTCAAGGACGGCCGCTATTTGCTCGCCAACCGCAGCGCCGAGACGATTCTCAACCGCAGGCGCGAGGAAGCCACGGGCCTGACTGCCGCGGATATCTTCAATCCCAAGGAAGCCAAGCTGATCATCGCGCGCGACGAGGCCGCAATCAAGAAGCGCGGGATGATCACCGAAGAGCATCCGATCTCCACCAAGGACGGCTTGCGCCTGTTCCTAACACGCCGCGCCACCGTGTTGAGCGATGCCGGCGAGCCGCAATATCTGATCAAGACCCATGAGGACGTCACCGATCGCCGGCAGACCGAGTCGCGCATGGCGCACATGGCCTATCACGACGGCCTCACCGATCTGCCGAACCGCGCCGCCTTCCTCCAGGCGCTGACCCAGATGATCGAGGCCTGCCAAGGCACGGTCGAGGAGTTTGCCGTCCTATGCGTGGACCTCGACGGCCTCAAGGAGGTCAACGATGTCTTCGGCCATGCGCTCGGCGACAAGCTCCTGATCGAGGTGGCCCAGCGGCTCCAGGACTCCGCGCGCGGCGGCGTGGTGGCGCGTCTGTCGGGCGACGAATTTGGTCTCATCATCGACGGCAAGCAGCCGGACGCCGGAATGGCGCTGGCGCAGCAGATCGGCGAAGCCGTCGCCCGGGAATTCCAGATCGATGGCCGGCCGGTTCGCGCCGGTATCACCACTGGCATGTCGGTCTTCCCGCACAATGGCGCCGACGGCGCCTCGCTGCTTGCCAATGCCGGCGCGGCGCTGTTCCGCGCCAAGCAGAAGTCGCGCGGCACGATCAGCCTCTACCAGCCGGAGATGGACCAGCAGATCCGCGATCGCCGCGTGCTGCACCAGGACCTGTCGATGGCGATCAAGAATGGCGAGCTCTCGCTCGCCTTCCAGCCGCAGGGCGCCGCCGGCGACAGCGTCGCCGAGAGCGAGATCATCGGCTTCGAGGCATTGGCGCGCTGGCAGCATCCGGTGCGTGGTCAGGTCTCGCCGGCCGAATTCATCCCGATCGCGGAAGAGAGCGGCCTGATCGTCGAAATGGGCGAGTGGATCCTGCGCGAGGCCTGCCGTGAGGCGGCGTCCTGGCCAAAACCGCTCCAGGTCGCCGTCAATCTGTCGCCGGCGCAGTTCATGCACGGTGACGTGGTTGGCCTCGTCCATTCGATCCTGATCGAGACCGGCCTTGCACCCGGCCGGCTCGAGCTGGAGATCACCGAGGGCGTGCTGATCGAGGACTTTGATCGAGGCCTTGCGTTGCTGCGCCGGCTGAAGGCGCTCGGCGTGCGCATCTCCATGGACGATTTCGGCAGCGGCTATTCCTCCCTGAGCTATCTCCAGGCGTTCCCGTTCGACAAGATCAAGATCGACCGCGCCTTCATCATCAATCTTGGCCGCAACCCGCAATCGGCGGCAATCGTGCGCGCCGTGATCGATCTCGGCCACGGCCTCGAAATGTCGATCATCGCCGAGGGCGTCGAGACCACCGACCAGCTCGCCTTCCTTGCCAAGGAGGGGTGCGACGGCGTGCAGGGCTATCTGCTCGGCAAGCCGCTGCCGATCGGGAAATATGCCGGCCTCGTCGGCCGCGCTGAGGTCATGGAGCTTGCGCTCAAGACCGGCTAATGATGATGGGGCGCTTCGCTCCTTCTCGTCGGCTCATGGCGGATTACGACCTTGCGATCATCGGCGGCGGCCTGAACGGTGTCAGCCTCGCGCGCGATGCGGCTGGCCGCGGTCTGCGGGTCGTCCTGTTCGAGCAGGGCGATCTCGGCGCCGGGGCGTCGTCGGCGACGCCGCGGCTGATCCATGGCGATCTGTCGGTTCTGGAACGGCGCGGCTTCTGGCGGGTGCGCCGGGCGCTGATGGAGCGGCGGACTTGGCTCAGGATCGCGCCGCATCTGGTCCGGCCGATGCAGTTCGTCATTCCCGCCCATTCGCACGAACGTCCGCCATGGCTGCTGCGCGCCGGCCTATTCCTTTATGACAGCCTCTCCAGCCGGAGCGGACTGCCCGTCGCGACAACCCTCGACATCACGCATCATCCGGTGGGCAACGCGCTGAAGCGTCCGTTCGGCACGGCGTTCGAATATTCGGATTGCGTCGTCGATGATTCCCGCCTGGTGGTGGTCACGGCGCTCGATGCCGCCGAGCGTGGCGCGGTGATCCGGACCGGCGCGCGTTGCGTCCGCGCCGATCGAACCGACACCTGGCGGCTTGCGGTGGTCGATCGGGGCCACCGCCGCACGATCACGGCCCGGGCGCTGGCCAACGCGACCGGGGCCTGGACGTCCATGGTGGCGGAGACTGTGCTGCGGCAGCCGTTGCTCACCATGGCCGCCGTGCAGATGAGCCAGATCATCGTGCCGCGGCTGTTCGAATCCGATCACGTCTACGTCTTGCAGAACAACGATGGACGGCTGATCTTTGCCCGGCCCTTCGAGCGCGACTTCACCCTGATCGGCACGGTCACGCGTGAGTTCACCGGCGATCCCGCGATCGTGGCGATGCCTGGGGCCGATGTCAGCTATCTCTGCGAGGCGGTCAGCCGCTATTTCCGCGAGCGCGTTACCCCGTCGGACGTGGTCCGGGCGGTCTCCGGCGTCAACCTGACGCTGGCGTCCGCACGCGGACGTGATGGCACGACGCTGTTCCACGCGAGCAGGCGGAAGGCGCCGTTGATCACGATGTTCGGCGGCGACATTACGACGTCGCGCCTGCGCGCGGAGAGGGCGGTGACGAAGTTGGCGCGGTTCTATCCGATGTCGCCGCGCTGGACCGCCGGCGCAGCGCTGCCCGGTGGGGATTTTGCCTGGAATCGTTTTGATACCGAGGTCGATCTCGCGCGCGACCGCTGGCGCTTTCTTTCGGAGCCGCAGGCCCAGCGGCTGGTTGCCGCCTACGGCTCGCGGTTAGCGGCGGTGCTCGGCGAGGCCAAGAGCCGTGAAGAGCTCGGCCCCGCCTTCGGTCCCGAGCTGACCGCGGCCGAGGTGCGCTATCTCATGACCCACGAATGGGCGCGCTTCCCAGAGGACATCCTGTGGCGCCGTTCCAAGCTTGGGCTGACCATGTCCGCGGCGGATCGCGACGCGCTGGCCGCGTTCATGGCGGGTGTGAACGATTCATACCGAACCGGTTGAGCTAGGCACGATCGGCCGCTAGCGTGCGGCGGAATCGGGGTTGGCAGGGAACATGACGGACGAGTTGCCCAGACCAGACGCCGCGGCCAATGCGGCCAGCGGAGATCAACATCCGGTGGCCGGGCAGCCGTTGCTGCGCATTGAGAGCGTCACCAAGAACTTCGGGACGTTCCGTGCCGTGGACGGCGTGTCGCTCGACATCAGGGCCGGCGAGTTTTTCGCGCTGCTTGGTCCGAGCGGCTGCGGCAAGACCACGCTCCTGCGCATGCTCGCCGGTTTCGAGGCGCCGGACGAGGGGCGCATCCTGCTCGGGGGCAAGGATATCGCGCAGGCCTTGCCGCACGAGCGTCCGATCAACATGATGTTCCAGAGCTACGCGCTGTTTCCGCATCTGTCGGTGCGCGACAACATCGCGTTCGGCCTGAAGCGCGCCGGTATGGCGCGCGCCGACATTGCCGCGCGCGTTGCGGAGATGGTCGCGCTGGTGAAGCTCGAGGGGCTGGAGAAACGCAAGCCGGACCAGCTCTCCGGTGGCCAGCGCCAGCGCGTCGCGCTCGCCCGTGCGCTGGCCCGCCGACCGCAGCTTTTGCTGCTCGACGAGCCCCTCGCCGCGCTTGACAAGAAGCTGCGCGAGAGCACGCAAGCCGAGCTGATGGAGCTGCAGCGCCGGCTCGGCATGACCTTCATCATGGTCACCCACGACCAGGAAGAGGCGATGACGATGGCGAGCCGGATCGGTGTAATGAACGCCGGCAAGCTCGCGCAGGTCGCGACCCCGCGCGAGCTTTACGAGGCGCCGCGCTCGCGCTGGATCGCCGAGTTCGTCGGCGACATCAATTTGTTCGACGGCGAGTTCAGGCTGCGCGACGGGCATCGCCTGGTGATCGCCACCCGTGAAGCGGGCACGCTGGTGGCGGCCGAGCCGCGCGAGCCGGTGGGCAAGACGAAACTGTCGGTCGCAATCCGGCCCGAGAAGGTCAAGCTCGCACGCCGCGGGCCGGTGTTTGAGGCCGGCCGTGAAACGGCGATCAACAGTCTGGACGGCGTGATCGCCGACATCAGCTATCTCGGGGGCACCACCACCTATAAGGTGAAGCTCGACGACGGCGGAATGGTGCAAGCTTCAGTCGTCAACAGCGCGCGCCTCGACGTCGATGCCTACAGTGTGAACCAGAGAGTCATCGCCTGGTTCACGCCCGACGACTGCGTGGTGCTGCCGTCATGAGCTCCCGCCGCATCTTCGCGCGGCCGGCGCGTTTTGCTGCCATCGCGCCTTACGTCTGGATGGCGCTGTTCTTCCTGGTGCCGTTCGCCTTCGTGCTGAAGATCAGCCTGTCGCAGACCGCGATTGCTCAGCCACCTTACGAGCCCGTGTTCGACGTGACGGCGGGATGGGAAGCGCTGAAGACAGCCCTTGCTGCGATGTCGATTGACAATTTCAGGCTGCTGATCTCCGACGACATCTACGTATTCGCTTATGTGCGCAGTCTCATCGTCGCGGTCACGGCGACCGCGCTCCTGCTCCTGATCGGTTACCCCATCGCCTATGGCATGGCGCGGCTGCCGAAGCGCTGGCAGGCGGTGGCGATGGTGCTGGTGATCGTGCCGTTCTGGACCTCGTTCCTGATACGCATCTATGCCTGGATCAACATCCTCCAGCACGATGGCCTGCTCAATCAGATCCTGCTGGCACTGCATCTAGTCAGCCAGCCCGTGGTGTGGCTCTCCACGGACAGCGCGATGTATATCGGCATCGTCTATTCCTATTTGCCGTTCATGATCCTGCCGCTCTATGCCACGCTCGCGAAGATGGAGCGGGCGCTGGAGGAGGCGGCCGGCGATCTCGGCGCGCCGCCGTGGCAGGTGTTCTGGCTCGTCACATTCCCGCTGTCGCTGCCCGGCGTCGGCGCCGGCGTGCTCTTGTGCTTCATCCCGATTGTCGGCGAATTCGTCATCCCGGATCTCCTGGCCGGGTCCAACTCGCTGATGATCGGCCAGACCCTCTGGCTCGAATTCTTCACCAACAAGGACTGGCCGGTCGCGTCCGCGGCGGCCATCGTGCTGCTGGTGATGCTGCTGCTACCGCTGCTGCTGTATGAGCGGCTCCAGAAGCGGCAGCTGGAACAATGGCGGTGAGGCGATGCGCAAGCTCTCCCGTCTCTCCCGCTTCAACATCGCCTCGCTGGCGCTCGGGCTGGCGTTCCTTTACCTGCCGATCCTCATCCTCGTCATCTATTCCTTCAACGCCTCGCGTCTGGTGACGGTGTGGGGTGGGTGGTCGCTGCGCTGGTATCACGAGTTCTTCAATGACCGCGCCATGATCGAGGCGGCCTGGATGAGCCTGCGGGTTGCGGTCTCGTCCGCGACCATTGCCACGCTGCTCGGCACGCTCGCCGCGGTCGCACTGTCGCGTGGTGAACGCTTCCGCGGACGTACGCTGTTCTCCGGCATGCTCTATGCGCCGCTGGTGATGCCGGAGGTGATCACCGGATTGTCGCTGCTGCTGCTGTTCGTCGCGCTCAACGCCGAGCGCGGCTTCTGGACGGTGACGATCGCCCACACCACGCTGACGATGTGCTTCGTCGCCGTGGTGGTGCAGTCCCGCCTCGGCTCGCTCGATCGCTCGCTGGAGGAGGCCGCAATGGATCTCGGCTGCGACCCCGTCCGCGCGTTCGCGGCCGTCACGCTGCCGCTGATCGCGCCGGCGATCGTTGCCGGCTGGATGCTGGCGTTCACGCTGTCGCTCGATGATCTCGTGATCGCGAGCTTCACCACCGGCCCCGGCTCGGCGACCTTGCCGATCCGCATCTATTCGGAGGTGCGGCTCGGGGTGAAGCCGGAGATCAACGCGATCTGCACGCTGGTGATCGCCCTGATCGCAGTGGTCATCGTCATCGCCTCGCTCGCCTCGAAACTGTCGAGCTCACAGGGCGAGAGCGCGGCGCCGCTGTGAGCCGATCGTCATTCCGGGGGGCGATGCGAAGCATCGAACTCAGGTGCGCAATTGCGCACCTGAGAATCTCGAGATTCCGGGTCCGGTGCTGAAGCACCGTCCCGGAATGACGAACGTGCACGCTTACGACTTCACCGCACCCGCCGTGAGTCCGCCCACCATGTAGCGGCGGAAGGCGTAATAGACCGCGGCCGGTGGCAGCGCGTAGATGAAGCCGGTCGTCATCAACAGTTCCCAAGGCGAATCGTCGGCGGCGAGGAAATTGCCGAGCGCGACGGGCAGGGTGATCTCACGGTCGTTGGAGAGCAGCAGGAACGCGTAGAGATATTCGTTCCACGCGAGCAGCACCGCGTAGGTGCCGATCGCGACCAGCGAAGGCATCATCAGCGGCAGGTAGACCAGGCGGAAGATCTGCAGCGTCGTCGCGCCGTCCATCACGGCGGCCTCGTCCAGCTCGACCGGCAGCTTGTCGGAAGCCTGCTTGAGCACCCAGATCGCGTAGGGGCTGGCGATCGTCACCATAGCCAGGATCAGCGACCAGTGATTGTTGAGCAGGCCGTAATTGCCCATGGTGCGGTACATCGGCACGGCGAGAAACGCCGCTGGGATGAAATAGGTGAACAGCGCGAGGTTCAGCACGGCGCGTCCGCCCGGCACCTTCAGCCGTGAGATCGAGAACGCCGCCGCGGTCGCGATGAACAGCGTCAGCACACCGACGGAGACGGCGATCACCGTCGAATTCCAGAACTGAACGTAGAAGTCGCGCAGAAAGTAATGCTGCTGCTTGAACACGATCTCGAAGTTATGCAGCGTCGGATGATCCGGCCACAGCTTGCCCGAGAACGCGTCCTCCTTCGGGGAGATCGCGAACAGGAACATGTGATAGATCGGGATCATCGTCCACAGGAAGACGGGGATGCCGATCAGCAGCAGCCGCGCTTCGGTCGCGACGTCACGCCAAGAAAATTCGCTTACGCCGGGGAGCTTCATCGCGACAACCGTTTCATCATGAAGTACACGAGCGGCAGGACGAACGGCATCGCACAGACGATCGACGCCATCGCCAGCGAGAGCTGGTCGAGCCGGAGATAGCGGATGCCGAGCGTCGACAGCACGTGCGTGAGGTCGGCCGGGCCACCGCCGGTGAGCAGATAGACGCTGTTGAAATCGCCGAGCGTCCAAATCATCGAGAGCAGCGTGCAGGTGACGTACAGCGTCTGCATCGACGGCCAGGTGATGTAGCGGAATTTCTGCCACCAGCTCGCGCCGTCGACCTCGGCGGCCTCGAACAGATCGTGCGAGATCGCAAGCCGGCCGGTGATCAGGATCAGCGTCCAGAACGGCAGCGACTTCCAGATGTGCACGGCGATCGCCATGCTCAGCGCCACGGTCGGATCGTTCAGCCAGTTCGGGCCGTCATCGCCGGTGAAGGAGAAGATGAGGTGGTTGATCATGCCCCATTCCGGATTGAGCATGAAGCGTACCGACAGGATGGTCGGGATCGACGGCACCGCCCAGGGCAGGATGAAGATCACCGAGAGCCATTTGATCCAGGTGCGCTGCTGGGCGAAGAAGCCGGACAAGAACAGCGCGATCAGCATCTTGATATTGATGCCGATGACCAGGAAGATCAGCGTGTTGACCGCGGCGCGGGCGAAGATCGGGTCGTTGTACAGCGCGACGTAGTTCGCCGGAGCGCGCGCCAGCCACAGCCCGTAACAGACGGGATAGACAACGAAGGCGAGAAAAACGAGCAGGTAGGGCGCGAGCAGCACGATGCCCCAGACCTGCGCCGGGGTCAGCCGCGACGACAGAGGCGGGCCGGGAATTGCCTGATCGCCAGAAAGCGTGATCGCCATTCTTTTCGAACTCTCCAAAGAGAAGCCGGCCGCGAAACGCGGCCGGTGTTGTTCTTATACCTTTCCCCGCAACGCGGGGAGAGGGGCGGATGACTTAACCCGCGACCTGCTTGATGCGGGCAATCAGTTCGTCGACGGCCTTATCGACCGGAACCTTCTCGCTTACTACCCGGTTCATCGCCTTGGCCCACACGTTCTCGTTGTTGAGAATCGTGAACTTCCAGTTCTTGGTGAAGTCGAACGCGGCGGTGCCGCCTTTGAACTGCGTGTAGACTGCCTTGCGGTGCTTGTCAGCCTGCCAGAACGGGCTTTCCTGGCTTTCCTTCGTCACTGGGAACCAGCGGCCGAGCGCGCCCTCGATATAGGGACGGACGTTCTCTTCCTGGAGCAGGAAGCTGATGAACTGCTTGGCCTCGGCCTTGTTCTTGGCGGCGGTGAAGATCAGCCCGGTCTTGACGTCGGAGCGGTAGCGGATGGTCGAACCATCCGGCGCCTTGGGGAAGGACGCCGTGATGATGTCCTGCTCATAGGCCTTCTTGCCGGCGTCGCGCTGTTCCTGGGTGAGGGCCTGGTTCTGCGAGTCCTCGAACCACTTCGCCGCGATCGAGATCGTGAAGTTGTGGGTCATCACGATCGTCTTGTTGTGGAAGGCAACGTTGTTGTCAGGATCCTTCCACGTCGTCGAGGACGGCGGCGTGCAGCCCTTGATGTACGTGTCGGTGTAGTCCTTCATCGCCTTGATCAGGTTCTCGCGGACCTTGGGATCATCGACCAGCAGCTTGCCGTCGTCGTCGACCAGCTTGACGTGGTAGGCGTCCATGAAGGTGTAGAACGACTGGAAGGCATCGGTGGATTCCACGCCCATCGGCTGGCCTACGGCATAGATGCGCTGGCCGGTCGCCTTGCGGATCGCCGGCTGCACCTTGTCGCACCAGAACGACCAATAGCCCGTCCAATCGGTCGGAATGTCGCTCTGCTTGAAGCCGGCCTTTTCCAGCATGTCGTTCCAGATCTGGACATGCATGCTCTGCTGCTTCAGTGGGAAGCCGTAATAGGCCTTCTTCTTGGTCACATCGTTGTAGAGGATCGACGCGTCCAGCGTGTTCTGCACGAACCGGCCCTTGATCGGCTCCATGACATCCGTGAGGTCCTCGAGCTTGCCCTCGTATGCCCACTTGCCCTGCGCCTGCACGTCATAGGAGTCGGAGTAGGCAACATCGGGCACGGTGCCGGCATCGAGCGCCGCGACGGTCTTCGGAATCATGTCCTGGATCGCGTATTGCGACAATTCGACCTTGATGCCGGTCTTGGCTTCGAACTTCTTGATCGTCTCGATCAGCGCGTCGTCTTCGGAGCGATAGAAGCCCTTGCCCCACCAGACCGTAATCGTCTTCTGCTGCGCAAAGGCGGGTGCAGTGGCGGCGAAAAGCCCAACCGCAGCGACCGCCAATGATACTGCGCCAATAACCTTGGATCTCACGTTTTTCTCCCTCAAACGACCGGTGTTTTTAGCCGGTCGTATAAAACACTAGCGCATGGCGGAAGTCTGATCTAGCGCCATGTTGTCAGACCAATGTCGTGGGATAGAGCCTCGCGGAGATGCTTAACCCGCGTATCGATCCAATCGCCGCATCAATTCGCAGCGATCAATTCGCCTTGTGCGTTCTGGCTTGGCCTGCCCATGCGCAGCTCCACACACCCGCTCGCCGCCAGCGAAAGTCTCAGCTGTTGTAAGCGGTATGAGGACTGAACGCAACGCAGCCGGCTTGCAACGCCGCGGCGCTCCGGCTGCGGGAGCCAAAATGTCTCTGAAGGATACGGGCGGCTGATCCACGAGCTCAGGTTCGTCGGGGAACGGACTTGCACCGCTTAGCGGCAAACTGTCAGCGTTTCCCCTTCAGCCCTGTTGAAATGGCATGCGAACTTGCCTCAGCGGATCGGGATCGCGCCTTGCCTTGCCCGCTGGTCCGGGAAGGCGAACGCCATGCCTCGAGCAGCATCTTGAGAAATTGGCTGGCATGAGGGGATAGTGTCGCCCCGCGCCTGCGCACGATTCCGATCGTCCGCGACACTTCCGGCTCGATCAACCGAATGGTGTGAATGATCGGATGATCGGCAGCGGGAGTCGCGAGCTTCGGTAGCACGGCAATGCCCAGTCCCGCTTCGACCAGGCCAAGCGAACCTGAGAGATGAGCGACTTCATAGGACCAGTTCAGCTGCAGACCGTGTCGCGCCAGCGCATTGTCGATCAATGCGCGATTGCCGCTGTTGCGACCGACGGTGATCACCCGGTGCGGCACAATTTCCGACCAGCTTACCTGCTTGCGTGACGCCAGCGGATGGTCATGACGGCAGGCCAGGACGAAAGGATCCTCAACCAGTTTTTCAAAGTCAATCTCGGCATGCGAAGCACCAATGAAATTGATGCCGAAATCGGCTTCTCCGCGCGCGACCGCTTCCAGTCCCTCATTGGCACCGATGTCCAGAATCCGGATGCGAATGCGCGGATAGGCTTCGGCAAACCGGCCGATCGCACGCGGCAGAAAATAGAATACTGCTGTCGGCACCGCAGCCACCGAGACTAGGCCTGAACTTCGCGCGCCGATATCATGGATGGCGAGCACCGAGGTCTCAAACTCGTCGATGAGGCGGCGCACCTTCGCCAGGAAGTCACGGCCCGTCATGGTGAGATTGACGTGGCGCGTCGACCGCTCGAGCAACGGCGCACCGAGGCTTTCTTCCAGCTTCTGAATGCGTCGGCTGAGCGCCGGCTGAGACAGGTTCAGCGCCTTGGCAGTGCGAACAAAGCTTCCCGTCTCCGCGACCGTGATGAACGCCTTGAGGTCGAGCAGTTCTGCGTTCATGGCAGCCTCCATTATATCGATATGCGGAATAATACATCGGATATTTGCATTTCACAAAAGAGTTCAGAGGGAGGATGTTCTGGTCGAGCGAAGACGTCGCCGAACGGAAGAGGTCCATGAACGATCAGATTGCCATCCCCTGTGTGGTAATGCGTGGGGGTACCTCGCGCGGGCCGTTCTTCCTCGCCCGCGATCTTCCGGCCGATCCCAGGTTACGCGACGCGATCCTGTTGTCCGTGATGGGAGGTGGGCACGATCTTGGAATCGATGGAATCGGCGGCGGCAATGCCGTTATCAACAAGGTCGCGATCATTGGGCCGGCCTCGGTACCCGGCGCCGATGTCGACTACCTGTTTGCGCAGGTCCGTGTTCGTGAAGGGATCGTCGACACCTCGCCGAACTGCGGAAATATGCTGGCGGCGGTGGGGCCGTTCGCAATCGAAGCCGGGTTGGTCGCCGCTACTGCGGATCGCACCCATGTGCGTGTCCACAATGTCAACACCGGCAAGCTGATTGATGCGACCGTTGCCACCCCCGGCGGGCGGGTGACTTACGAGGGCGAGGCGCGGATCGACGGCGTACCGGGAACGGCCGCGCCCATCGAACTGTCCTTCCCCAACGCCGCCGGCGCACGCACCGGTCGCCTGCTGCCGACGGGACGTCCGGTCGACTGCATCGAAGGGATCGACGTGACCTGCATCGACGCGGCGATGCCGGTCATGCTGGTCGGCGCGGCGGATCTGGGCTGCACCGGCCGTGAGGCGCCCTCGGGCTTCACCGACAGCGGCTTCCGCGCGTGTCTAGAGAACTTGCGCATCGAGGCGGGACGCCGGATGGGTTTTCCGAACTCCGCGACAATGGTGATCCCGAAGCCGGTTCTGATGGCGCCTGCGGGCGAGGCGGCGTTGAACATCCGGTACTTCATGCCGCATGACTGCCATAGCGCGCTGTCGGTGACCGGCGCTGTCGCGATCGCGACTGCTTGCGTGACGCCCGGAACGATCGCCGCAGAGATGGTCGGGACGCTGGCGCTGCCGGTGCCGATCACGCTCGCCCATCCCTCGGGCCAGCTCGTCGTTCGGCTGGAGCCCGGCCCAATTGCCCGGGTGCAGCGGACGGCCCGGCGAATTTTCGAGGGCCATGTCTTCGCCCGTCGATCGCACGTGCCTCATTCGGTGCTGGCGGCCTGAAGCCCGCCGCCTTCGAAGCCATCAAGAAAAATCAGAGCCATGGGAGAAACGAGAATGCACAAGCAAGCGCTGGTCGGGCACCCGAACACGCCGGCGGGGAAGCCATTCTACCGGATTCTCTATGTCCAGGTGCTGATTGGCCTGATGCTGGGTGTCCTCACGGGCCATCTGTGGCCTGAGTTTGGTGCCGCGCTGAAGCCGCTTGGCGACGGCTTCGTCAAGCTGGTCAAGATGATGATCGCGCCGATCGTGTTCTGCACTATCGTCAGCGGCATCAACAGCATCAGCGATTCCCGCGAGATCGGCCGCACGCTGGTGAAATCCATGGCGCTGTTCTACCTGCTGACTGTGCTGGCGCTGCTGGCCGGGTTACTCGCTGTATCGCTGATCCAGCCGGGTGTCGGCATGCATGTGGCCGTCAGTACGCTGGATCCGTCGGTGGCTGCGAAATTCATCAAGCAGGCAGGTGCGACCGGATTCGCGGAGTTCGTGCTGCACATCATCCCACATTCGTTTTTTGGAGCGTTTGCGGATGGCGAAGTGCTGCCGGTGCTACTGATTTCTGTCCTGATCGCTTTTGGCCTAAGCCGTGCCGGCGATGGCGGTGTGGTGGTGACAAAGGCAGTCGACTCGTTCTCACAGGTGCTGTTTGTGTCCTTCGGCTTCATCATGAAGCTCGCTCCGCTCGGCGCCTTTGGAGCCATGGCGTTCACGGTGGGGCGCTACGGCATCCATTCGATTGGTTCGCTCGGACTGCTGATCCTGACGTTCTACATCGCCTGCTCCGTCTTCGTGGTCGTCGTGCTTGGCACGCTGGCGCGGCTTAACGGCTTCAGCCTGTGGAAGACTGTCCGCTACTTCAAGGAAGAACTGCTGATCGTGCTCGGCACGTCGTCGTCGGAGCCGGCGTTGCCTGGTGCGCTGCGCAAGCTGGAGCAACTCGGATGCCGGAAAGGCGTATCGGGGCTCGTGTTGCCGATGGGCTACTCTTTCAATCTGGACGGCAGCGCCATTTATCTCACCCTGGCTTCCATCTTCATTGCGCAAGCCTGCGACATTCACCTGTCATGGGGGCAGATTGCGGCAATGCTCGGACTGATGCTGCTGACTTCCAAAGGGGCGGCAGGCGTCACCGGCAGCGGCTTCGTCGCGCTTGTCGCGACCCTTTCGGTCATGCCGGATTTGCCGGTGACCGGCGTGGCGCTGCTTGTCGGCATCGACCGCTTCATGTCGGAGGCGCGGGCGCTGACCAGCATGATCAGCAACTGTGTCGCATCCATCACCATTTCGCTGTGGGAGGACGCCTGTGACCGCGAGGTGCTGGCCCGTGAACTGGGACAGAGTGGCACTATCAAGGTTGCGGCCGGGACGAAGATCGACGGGGCAACAAGGGTGCACGAGGACAAGAGCTGGATCTCGACGACGCAATCGGCCGCTTGACGCCGCGTTGCATGAAATCCGTCGCAGTATTGGATTTGGCAAATCGAGCCTGTCGCGCGCGGGCTGCCAAACCTAACAGAGCGAGGTTGATCACTCTAGTTGGACTTGGCGCCCTCCTTCGCGTTCTCCGCCGTCGGCGATCCGTCCTGCGCCGGGCGCTTTCCGCCCCCGGTAATGCGCTGCTTCAGGAGATCGAGGAAGGGAGAGGCCGCAGGCGACTGCCGGATCAGGCTTTCGGGGTCGGGGAAAATCAGGGGATCGTCCCAGGGCCCCTGCACCATGAAGGGCAATTGAAAGCCTGACGCCGTGTTGAGGCTCGCGACGCCCTTCATGTCGTATTCGCGTGTCGGTACGGAGGCGGTGCCGGTCAGCGTGATCTTCGCCGCGGGTCCTTCGATGCGGATGTCCTCGGCGGTGGCGATCCCGTCGGAGAATTTCACTGCGATGGTGAGCTTGTCGTAGGGGGTCGAGCCGTTGCGGAAATTGCCGCCGCCCGACAGCGGCCGCCGCTCCAACCGCTTGAGCAACTGCTCGGCATTGAAGCCCGAGATCGCGCCGTCATGCCCGGTGACGGTGGCGCTGCCGTCGAGCGACTGCACGAGGCCGAACGGGCTCGAGCCGGAGGCGAAGAGCGAAACGTTGATGTTGCCGCGGCCGGACAGTTTGTTGAGGCCGAATAGTTCGGAGGCGCAAGCCTGGAGGTCGACGTCGGTGAACTGGAATTGCGCCTTGATGTCGGCGACGCTGTCGGCGCGCGCGATGCCGAACGAACCCTTGGCGATGCCGCCATAGACCTGGGCCTCGCCGACCGAGAGCGCCAGCGTGCCGTTGCGCAAATTGGCGCCGATCGCAGTGCGGCCGAGCTTCGACGGGCCGACCGTCAGCTTTGCCGCCGACAGGCGCATGTCGAGGTCAGTGGTCGACAGCCCGTTAAGATCGAACAGCTGCCTGTTCCAGTCGCGCGCGCCGCTCGCGAGCAGGCGGAAGGTCGAGATATAGGGTGTGAAGTCGAGCGCGTCAGCGGCGAGCGTCGCCTGCAGGGTCTGCCGGCCGTTATTGGCGTAGGTCATCACGCCTTCAGCGGCATTGCCGTCGAGCTCGACATTGACGTTGGTGAGCGCGATCGAGGCACCCACGACGTTGGCGCGCGCCTTCAGCGCGAAACGGCCGAAGCCGCCGCTGGCGGGCTGCGGCTGGCCGGTCCAGCGTAGCGCATTGCGCAAGGACGGGCTGTCGATGGTGAGCGTGCCTTCCATCATCGGGCTGGTGCGGTTGGCGACGCTGCCGTCGAAGGCGAGCTTGAGCGGCGCGCTCGCGATCCGCGCCTTCAATCCTGAGCGCTCGCCGGAGAGGGCGGCGACGAAATCGGAAAAGCTGATCGAGCCATCGACGCGCTCGCCCCGCCAGTCGAACTGTCCGGTCGCGGCGAAGGAGCGCGAGATCGAGGGCCAGGCCAGCGACAGGTCAATGTCCTCTAGCTTCTCGGTGGCGCGCGTGGCAACGTCCTCGTAATTGAGCACGCCGTCCTGGATCCTGATCTCGGAGAACGACACCTGATTGTCGGCCCCGGGCTTCATGGTGCGCGCAATGGTCTGGATGAAGGGCGTCCAGTTGCTCTCGCCGTCCGGCTTCAGGCTGACATGAATGCGCGGCCGCAGCAGCGTCAGGTCGGCGATCTCGAACCGTTGCAACAGCAGCGGCAGCAGCCGCAAATTGGCGGTGAGGACGTCGACATGAAGCGCGGGATCGTAGGCGCCGCCGCCCTTGAGACCGACGTCGCGGAAGGAGATATAGCTCGCCGGCAGGACCGAAATGTCGATGTTGCCTGCGACACTGAGCTCGAGCCCGGTCACGTCGCGGATCTGCGCTTCCACCGCCTTGCGCAGCGCGTCACGGTTAATGAGCCAGGAGGTCGCGATCAGGGCGATCAGCGCCACGCCGAGCAGCGCCGCGATCGGGGTCCCGAGGCGCTTCATTCCTTGGGCCATGGTCAATGGCATGTCCTGATCGGGTTGGTCGTTGGAGCCAGAAGGACGGGTCGGGAAACCTGCGTGCCCATGCCCAAGCCCTATTATGTTAAGTCCCGCAACTTGATGGGTTTTCTTGTCGCTTTCAAGGCCGCGGACGATTCTGCCCACGGCGTGGGCAGCTTCTATCACCCGGCCACGGATCGGAGAACCCCGTATCATTGACGGCTTCGGAGAATTTCGCCTAATAATCGCCGCCAATAAGGCGCGACGCCCGCAAGCCGAACGTTCAGTCGAAGGTCATTTGCATGAACAAGGTCTATCCCGACGCCAAGTCGGCTCTGTCAGGCATTCTCAAAGACAACATGATGATCATGTCGGGCGGCTTCGGCCTCTGTGGCATCGCCGAGGAGCTGTCGGACGCGATCCGCGAGTCCGGCGTCAAGGGCTTGACGGTGGTCTCCAACAATGCCGGCGTCGACGGTATCGGGCTCAGCCGGCTGCTGCAAACCCGGCAGATCAAGAAGATGATCTCGTCCTATGTTGGCGAGAACAAGCTGTTCGCCCAGCAATTCCTCGCCGGCGAGCTGGAACTCGAATTCAATCCGCAGGGCACGCTGGCCGAGCGCATTCGCGCCGGCGGCGCCGGCATCCCGGCCTTTTACACCAAGACCGGCGTCGGCACGCTGATCGCCGAAGGCAAGGAAGTGAAGGAATTCGACGGCGAGAAATATCTGATGGAGCGTGGCCTGTTCGCCGATCTCGCCATCGTGCATGCCTGGAAGGGCGACACCGCCGGCAACCTCATCTACCGGAAGACCGCGCGCAACTTTAACCCGATGATGGCGACCGCCGCCAAGATCACGGTGGCCGAGGTCGAGCATCTGGTTCCGGCCGGTGAACTCAATCCCGACCACATCCACACGCCCGGCATCTTCGTGAAGCGCATCGTCGAGGTCGGCACGGCCAAGAAGCGCATCGAATTCCGCAACACCCGCCCGCGTCCGACGGCGGCGCAGGCGGCCGGCACTGGAGTAGAAATCTGATGGCCTGGACCCGTGAACAGATGGCCGCGCGCGCCGCGAAGGAACTGCGCGACGGCTATTACGTCAATCTCGGCATCGGCATCCCGACGCTGGTCTCGAACTACATACCCGATGGCATTGACGTCAGCCTCCAGAGCGAGAACGGCATGCTCGGCATGGGCCCGTTCCCCTATGAAGACGAGGTGGACGCGGACCTGATCAACGCCGGCAAGCAGACCGTGAGCGAACTGCCCTCGACGTCTTATTTCTCGAGCGCCGATTCCTTCGGCATGATCCGCGGTGGTCACATGGATCTGTCGATCCTCGGCGCCATGCAGGTGGCCCAGAACGGCGACCTCGCCAACTGGATGATCCCCGGCAAGATGGTCAAGGGCATGGGCGGCGCGATGGACCTCGTCGCCGGCGTCAAGCGCGTCGT
Source organism: Bradyrhizobium sp. 179 (assembly GCF_023073535.1). NCBI lineage: Bacteria > Pseudomonadati > Pseudomonadota > Alphaproteobacteria > Hyphomicrobiales > Nitrobacteraceae > Bradyrhizobium > Bradyrhizobium sp. 179. The sequence continues at coordinate 105,345 of NZ_JADPJR010000087.1, forward strand.
CGTGGTGATGGAGCATTCCGCCAAGGACGGTCCGAAGCTCCTGAAGCAGTGCAACCTGCCGCTCACCGGCGAGCGCGTGGTCGACATGGTCGTCACCGATCTCGCCGTCTTCACTATCGACAAGCACGGCGACGGCGGCATGGCCCTGATCGAGCTCGCCGACGGCGTCTCGCTCGAGGAGGTCAAGGCCAAGACCGAAGCCGAATTCCGCGTTGCGCTGAAGAATACGTAAGGCCGTCGCAATGGAGGCGCGCATGACGATACGGTCAGCGCGTCCCGACGACGCCGGTTTTGTCGCACGAACCATTTTGACATCGCAGCGCGGCTACCGCACGCGTGGCTGGTTCGACGTCGCGCTCGGCTGCCCCGAAGCGCAGTGCCTCGATTTCATCGCGCGCATCACCGTCGCAGACGCGGTGTCGATGTGGCACGTCTCGCAATTCCTGATCGCCGAGATCGATGGCATGCCTGCCGCCGCGCTATCCGCGCTGCCGGCGGCCGGCACCGGACCTTCGGCCTGGCGCGCGATCGAGGAAGTCGCCGGTGCAACCGGGCTCGCCGCGCTGGAGCTGGAAGCCATCCGTCGACGCGGCGCCTATACGCGCGCCTGCTGGGTTCAGGGCGGCGAGGGCGACTGGATGATAGAATATATCGCATCCGATCCCGCCTATCGCGGTCGCAGCCTGGTGCAGGCGCTGATCGGGCACGCGCTGGATAAAGGGCGGGCGGCTGGATTTGGCCGGGCGACGATATCGTTTCTGATCGGTAACGAGCCCGCCGAACGTGCCTATAGCAAGGCCGGATTCGTGTTCGCGGAGGAGAAGCGCGATCCCGATTTCGAGGCGCTGATCGGCGCGCCCGGCTTTCGCATGTTCGTGCGGACAATCTAGCCCGCTGCGGCGCGGCCGACTTATCGGAAAGCTGTTCCGCGCCCGCGACATGGTCGATTGGATCGATGCTGCCGTTGACGAGTTCGCGCCAGCCCGGCGCGACCGCAGCGCCCCACCGAAACCCCCAATCGAACCGGTTCCTTCCCTGCCGCGTCTCATCACGATGGCGAGGCATCTTTTCGCGCGTCCGGCTGGTGACGCGTCGATATCGGCAGGGAGGAAATTTATGCGTACCATCGCAAAATATCTGGCGACGACGATTCTGGTCCTGGTGGCCTCGGCGGCGGCGTTGCCGTCATGGGCCGCCGACGTGGACGCCACATCGGCTATCGACACCGTCACCGTCTATCCCGATGGTGCCACCGTGACCCGTGTCATCGCGCTGGATCTGGCCTCCGGTGACAGTACGTTGGTCGCGAAGGACTTTCCGCTCTCGCTCGATCCGTCCTCCCTCCGCGTCGAGGGCGAAGCGGGCGCCAAGCTGACTATCGGCACCATCGACGCGCGACCGCCGCGTGCGGCGCCGCCGGTCAACCTGTCCGAGCTCGACCAGCGCATCGAAACGCTCAAGGACGAACGCTCCGATTTGCAAGGAGCAATCGATGCGGCGGTCGCGCGGCGCAAATTCGCTCAGCGCTTTGCCGAAGTCTCTCCTGCCGGTCTCGGCGACAAGGGCGAGGCCCGGCCGATCACCGAATGGCGCGCGGCCTTTGCCGCCGTCGCCGACGAGATCGCGACCGCCGACACTGCGATCCGCGAGGCCACGCGAAAACAGCGCGAGATCGATCGGCAGATCGCGCAGCTCGAGGCCGAGCGTTCGGCCAAGCCGCCGAGCAAGCTGGAGGTGCGGATCGACGTCGCCTTGGCAGCCGCGACCAAGGCGACGCTGCGGGTGACCTATACCGTGCGCAATGCGCGCTGGCTGCCGCTCTATGACGCGCGCCTCGACACTGGCGCCAAGGATCGCAAGCCGCAGCTCGAGCTGGTGCGCCGCGCCGAGGTCACGCAATCGACCGGCGAGGATTGGTCCAACGTGACGCTCGGCGTCTCCACCGTCCACATCAGCCGCGGCGGCAGCGCCCCGGAGCTGAATTCGCTGGTCGCGCAATATCCGCAGGTGGCGAAACCGCTGGCTGCAGGAACGGTCTCCGATCTGGCGCGGCCCGCGCCGGTCGCACGTCAGATGCAGCCCCATCTTTCGAAAATGGCCGAATCGGCCGAGCCGCGTGAACGCGCCGACGAGCAGCAGGCGGTTGCCGAGATCGGGGACTTCCAGGCTACCTTCAAGATTCCCGGGCGCGTCAGCCTCGGCGCCGCCGAAGGCGCCAAGAGCCTCCGTATTGCTTCGGTGAATGTGCCCGCCGATCTGGCGGTGCGGGCCGCCCCGGTGATGGACCCGACCGCCTTCCTCGAAGCCAGCTTCAGGCAGACCGACGAGGCGACTCTATTGCCGGGCAAGGTCGCGATCTACCGCGACGGCGTCTTCGTCGGCCGCGGCAAGATCATGGCGTCGGCCAAGGACGACATCGTGCGGCTCGGCTTCGGCGCCGACGACAAGGTTAAGATCGAGCGCGCGGTACTCAAGCGCAACGAGGGGTCGGCGGGTCTCCTTGTCACGACGTCGAAGACCGACGAGCGCGCGTTCAAGACGACGATCCGCAATGGACACGACTTCCCGATCAAGATTGCGATCGAGGATCAGCTGCCGGTCAGCGAGAACGAGGACATCGTGGTCGAGATGCTGCCCGCAAGCACGCCGCCCACCGCGAGCAACATCCGCGACAAGCGTGGCGTGATGGAATGGTCGTTCGACGCCAAGCCCGGCGAGTCCAAGGACATCAACTTCGCCTGGCGCATCCGCTGGCCGAAGGACAAGAGCATGGTGATCGCACCGGCCGGCTGACGGTGTCTCTTCACCTCTCCCGTAGTGACAGGTGAAGTGCGCCGCAAGCTCTGCGCAAATCAACTGGGCATCATCGCGTAGGTCCAGCCGCTCGCATCGATTGCGGCAGCACGTACGGTACGCCGTCGCCGCCTTGGTGCACGGCGGCATCGATCTCGAAGATGTCGCGGATGATCTCGTGCGTGACGACATCGGCCCGCGGGCCGTCGACGGCGAGCTTACCGCGGTTCAGCACGATCAGTCGGTCGGCGAAGCGGATCGCGAGGTTGAGGTCGTGCAGGATTGCGACCACCGCCGTGCCACCTGCCGCGCGGCGGCGCGCGGCTTCGACGAGGTCGATCTGGTGGCGCAGGTCGAGGCTCGAGGTCGGCTCGTCCAGCAGCAGAAGTCCGGGGCCGTGTTCGGCCTCGCCGCAGGCGAGTTGCACCAGCACGCGGGCGAAATGGGCTCGCTGCTGCTCGCCGCCGGACAGTGTCGGCAATTGCCGGTCTCTGAAATGGGCGAGGCCAACCTCGTCCAGTGCGGCATCGACGAGCGCGCTCGCCTCGCGCGAGCTGCGATCGCCTGCGCCCATCAGCACGATCTCCTCGACCGTGAAGGGAAAGGTGACGTTGATGTGCTGGGACAGCATGGCGCGGCGCGCGGCGAGCTCGCGCGGCGTGAAGCTGCTGATGTCGCGCTGCTTCAGCCGCACCTCGCCCTCGCTTGGGCGGAGATCGCCGGAGAGCAGCCGCAGCAGCGTCGACTTGCCGGCGCCGTTCGGGCCAATGATGGCGACCGTCTCGCCGGCCGCGACATGCAGGCCAACCGCATCGAGCAGTGTCGCGCGGCCGGCGTGCTTGCTTAAGGATTGCGCCTCGATCACGGCGCTCATAGCGAGGCGAGCCCACGCTGCCGCAGCAGGATGGCCAGGAAGACCGGCGCACCGACGGCCGCGGTCAAAATGCCGATCGGCATCTCCGCAGGCGCCACGATGGTGCGCGCCAGCGTGTCGGCGCCGACCATCAGAATAGCGCCAAGCAGCACCGAGGCGGGCAGCAGCAGCCGATGCGCCGGTCCGACGACCAGACGGAGCAGATGCGGCACGACGATGCCGACGAAGCCGATGACACCGCTGATCGACACCGCAACGCCGGTCATGGCGGAAACCATGACGATCGAGATCCGTTTCAGGCGCTCGACGTCGACCCCGCCGTGAAAAGCGTCGGCTTCGCCGAGCACCAGGAGATCGAGCCCGCGCGCGATGAAGGCGCAGGCCGCAAGCCCGACGGCCAGGATCGGCGTGAGCACGGCGGCCTTGGTCCAGGTCGCGCCGCTCATCGAGCCCAGCAGCCAGAAGGTGATGTCGCGGAGCTGGCGGTCATCGGCGACGAACACCAGCAACCCGATGCCGGCATTGGCAATGGCGGTGATGGCGACGCCGGCGAGCAGGAAGATCGCGATGGAGGTTCGCCCGGCACGGCTGGAGATGCCGTAGAGGATCGCGGTCGTCGTCAGCGAACCTGTAAAGGCCGCGAGCGGCAACAGCTCGGTCTGGAGGAAGCGCAGCGCTTCGCCGAACCGTGAATCGGTGAAGACGATCGCACTCGCCGCCGCGAGCGCGCCGCCGCTGGAAACGCCGACCAGCGCGGGATCGGCGAGCGGATTACGAAACAGTCCCTGCATGATCGCGCCGGCCGCGGCGAGCAAGCCGCCGACCATCGCGGTCGATGCGATCCGGGGAATGCGGATCGACCACAGCACGAGCTGGTCACGCGCCGTCATGGCGTCGGCAATCGTATTGCCGGCAAAGCCGAGCGCAGCAGGCAGTCGCGAGAGAGGAATACCGGCCGCACCAACCGTCAGCGCAACGATGGCGGTGAGCACGAGTAGCACGACCAGAAGGGGAAGCGCGAACGATGCGGCACGTCGTCGTGCGGCGCGTCGTCGCCGGCTTTGCGCATCCGTCCCGACCGCCACACTCATTGCCGGCAATTCGCCGCCGACAGGGCCGACGTGAACGCGCCGCCCTGTTCGGCCAGCGTCGGATAGAGCTTGACGGAGAGATCGCGAGCGGCCGCGGCCGTGCGCGGCCCGAACCCGAGCAGATAGAGGCCGTCCATGGTGATGAAACTCTTGTTGGACGCAACCGGCGTCAGCGCAAAGCCGGGATGGGTATAGACCGCTTCGGCCTGGAGCGAATCCTTGCCGCGCTCGATCGACAGCACGACATCGGGTTTGGCTGCCACGATCGCCTCGTCGCCGATGATCTTGTAACCATCATAATCGTCGACGGCGTTGGCGGCGCCGGCGAGCTGGATGATCTCGTCCGCCGCGGTCTTGCGGCCGGCGACCATGGCGCGTCCGTTCTGGAGCGACATCACGAACATCACGCGCGCCGGCTTCGTCACCTTGGCGCGCAGCGCGCGGAGCTGCGCGAGATCGGTGCCGACCGCAGCGCTCAGGCATTCGGCGCGCGCATCGACGCCCATGGCGTGGCCGACCAGCTTGATCTTCTCGATCAGGCCTTCCTCGGAGAAGGTCTCGGGCACCAGCACCAGCGGCACCTTCGCCCCCTCCAGGATGACCATGGTCTCGCGCGGGCCCGATCCCTGGATCGCCAGGATCAGCGTCGGGTTGAGGCCCAGCACACCTTCGGCGGAAATCTGGCGCATGTAGCCGACATTGGCTTTGTCGTGCAGCGCCGCCGCCGGATAGAGGCTCGTCGTGTCGACGCCGACCAGCCGGCTCTCCAGGCCGAGTGCATAGAGGATTTCGGTGATGGCGCCGCCGATCGAGACCGTGCGCGCGAAATCGGTGATGGCGATGTCGCGATTGCGCGCGTCGTGCACGGTGACACCGGCGGCGTGCGCGCCGGACACGAGCGCGAACGTGCCGGAGAGCAGGAGGCTTGCAAGAGTGCGACAAAATGTCATTGCGTTCACTTGGTCAGGATCAGCTTGTTCTGCGAGGTCAGGCGCAGGCGATAGCTGTCCGCGCCATGCGCAATGATGATCTCGCGCTCGGCCGCAAACAGCTCGCGGCTGTCGATCCGACTTCCTCGCATCGTGAGGGTTCTCGTTGCTGCAGAAGGCCCTCCTGCCGCCGCGCCGCTGCCGCTGTCTCCTGATGTTGCTGACATTGTCGGTGTGATGCGCTTTCGAAATTCAGATACGTCTTGCTTTGTATAGGGGGCGCGAGGCGCATTCCAACGGCAGCAATTTACAATCGATATAAACTGTAAACCGATGTCATTGACGGTCAGAGTGTTGCCACGTAACCAATGATGGCAGCGGGGAGTGCCCCGCGTGCTTTCGAAAGACAGCCAGCCAGTCGTTCGCGTTGCGAACGCACGCCAGCCAATAGACTCCAAGACTAAAGTGAAGTGCAGGCTGGGGCTGATATGGCTGACGGGGCTAGGTATTCGCGCGCCCTGATTTTGGGCGCGTCGGTGGTTTCAATCGCGGCAATGACGGCGGAGAGGGGGCTTGCACAGGCCGCCCAGCCGCAGGCCGAAAGTGCGTCGTCGGAACGGCCCAAGCAAGCGAAGCGCAGGCCGGTGAAGCCGCCAGTTGCGCAGCAGGCAGCGCCCGACGTCATCAACGCCCGCGCCCAGGCTGGAGGCGCCGCGCCTGTTCAGACGCTCGACACGATTACGGTCGCCGCGACCAAGACACCGGAGCGGACGATCGATGCGCTCGCGCCAGTCAGCTCGATTTCGCTCGACCAGATCCAGGGGCTTCAGCCCAACCGTTTGTCGGGCATCTTCTATGCGGTGCCCGGCGTGTCGTTCCAGGAGCGCGGCGACGATCCCGCAACCGTCATCAACATCCGCGGCTTGCAGGATTTCGGCCGCGTCGCGGTCGTGGTCGACGGTGCGCGGCAGAACTACCAGCGCACCGGCCACAATGCCAACGGCTCCTTCTTCCTCGACCCTGAATTGATCGGCGGGGTCGATGTCGTGCGGGGACCGACTGCCAATATCTACGGCTCCGGTGCGATTGGCGGCTTGGTCTCCTTCCGCACCAAGGACATCAACGACGTGTTACGCCCCGGCGAGCGCTGGGGCGTCGATCTCTCCGGCTCCTACGGCTCCAATAACAATCGCGGCCTCGCTTCGGTCTTCGGCGGCGTGCGCGCCACGCCCGATGTCGATGTCTTCGGCGGCGCGATCTATCGCACACAGGGCAATTACAAGGACGGCAATGGCACCGAGATCGGCAACATCGGTAACCAGGTCGAAAGCGGGCTGATGAAGCTCACGGCGCGGCCGGCCCTCGGTCACGAGGTCAAGTTCCGTGCCATCTTTCAGGATTATCAGTACGATATTGGTCAGTTCAACCGGGGCCCGGTGGTAACTGCGGCGCAGCGCGCGCTTTATCAGGGCTCCTCGGTTTACGCTTCCGACGCCAAGAATTACACGGGGACGATTACCTGGAACTATTCGCTGCCGAGTGACAATCTGTTCGATTGGCACATGTCGGTCTACGGCAACCGCGTCGACAACGACCAGACCAAAACCTATCACTATTCAACCGGAGGCGCGGCCTATTGCGGCGCGGGCAATTTCGGCAACAACATCTCGGGCTGCGTCGGCGACAAACGCGGCTATGTCGTCAACACCTACGGCATCGACCTCAACAACACCACGCGCTTCAACGTCGGTGACTGGCGCAACGCCGTCACCTGGGGCGTCGACGCGTTTCAGGACGACGTCATCACGACCGACAGCCGCGGCAACTCCAACATCACGACGCCGAGCGGCATCCGTACCGTGTCGGGCGGTTTCGTTCAGTTGAAGCAGAACTACGGCACCTGGTTCGAGGCGGTGAGCGCGATCCGCTATGACCGCTACGACCTCGATTCCGGCAGGACCAGCGCCGGCGGCGACCGCTTCTCACCCAAGATCACCCTGGGCGTCACGCCGATCGCGGGCTTCCAGCCTTATGTCAGCTATGCCGAAGGCTATCGCGCCCCGTCGATCACCGAGACGGTGATTTCCGGCGCGCACGCGACCGGTGGCGGACCGGCGTTCTTTCCCTGCCCCGACGGCACCGTCGGCCTGTTCTGCTTCCTCCCCAACCCAAACCTTCGTCCCGAGGTCGGCAAGAACAAGGAAATCGGTATCAACCTGAAGTATGACAACATCTTCAGCGCGTCTGACTCGTTCAGGGGAAAGATCAACCTGTTCCGCAACGATGTCAGCGACTATATCGACCTCGTCGCTTCGGCGGCGGTCCTGGTGCCGCCATTCGGCTCGTTCAGCCAATACTACCAGTATCAGAACATCGCCAATGCCCGCATCCAGGGCTTCGAGGCGGAGACGATGTACGATGCGGGCAGCTGGTTCATCGGCGTCGCCGGTCACTACATCCAGGGCAAGAACGTCGCCACCAATATCGGGCTTGCGACCATCAGCCCGACCAAGGTCGTCACCACCGGCGGTGTCCGCCTGCTTGATCGCACCCTGATCGTGTCGGCGCAGTGGGCTTCGTTCGGTCCGAACAACGACGTGCCGGCCAACTATATTCGCTCGACCGGCTACGATCTCGTCAATCTGTATCTGACCTACAATGCGACCAGGGATATCGTGTTCTCGGCCTCGATCGACAATCTTCTGAACCAGTATTACCGGCCTTATGCCATTCCCGGCAGCTCCACCGATGGCACCTCGCAGAACGACGTGCTGTGGACGAGCCCGGGACCGGGCAGGGTCTACAAGGCCGGCCTGAAGATCCACTTTGGAGGTGCGTAAGCCGCAGGGCACCGCAAACCACAGCTTCCGTCGCGCCGCGCTGATGCTCCAGCGCGGCTTCGGCGCGTTTTCGTCTTGATCAGAAGGAGAGACTTTCGTGTTCATCGCTATGAATCGTTTTCAGGTGAAGCTCGGCTCGGAAGCCGCGTTCGAGACCGTGTGGCGCAGCCGGGAGTCCTATCTCGGCAGCATGGCCGGCTTCGTTGAATTCCATTTGCTCAAAGGACCGGCGCTGGAGGACCACACGCTGTATTCCTCGCACACGGTGTGGGTCGACAAGGCCGCTTTCGAGGCCTGGACTCGCTCCGAGGAATTCCGCCGCGCACATGCGCGTGCCGACAACAAGACCGGCGAAAGCCTCTATCTCGGCCATCCCAGGTTCGAGGGGTTCGAGGTCATCATGACTGAGCGCAAGGCGAACGCGGCCGCCTGAGCCGGCCGATCATGAAGGGAGCTGGACATGTTGAGCACCGATCTCGCCGATCTCAAGGCGTATATGGCCGACAATCCCGGCGCCGTGATCGAGGACGTTGCGCGCGAGCGTAAGGTCACCCCGCGCGCTGTGATCGAGGCGCTGCCGCCGTCCATGGTGCGCATGGGCGGCGGTGAGCATTTCGCCGCCGCCATGCAGGATATCGCCGAATGGGGCGAGGTCACGCTGATCGTGCACACGGACGATGGGATCTTCGAGTTCACCGGGGCGCTTCCCGCGGGGGAGATCGGCCGCGGTTACTTCAACCTGATGCAGCCGAAGGGATTGCACGGCCATCTCCGTCACGAGCGATGCGCGGCCGTCGTCTTCGTCGAGCGTCCCTTCATGGGCAAGACGTCCGCCTTCGTCGCCTTCGTCAATGCCGATGGCGGCATCATGTTCAAGGTCTTCGTCGGCCGCGACGAGACCCGTGCGCTGCGTGCGGACCAACTGGCGCGGTTCAGGCAGCTCGCGGACCGGATCGCGCCGCAGCCAACCGCGTAGCTTCTTCTGTCTGACGGGAGATCAGGATGCAAAGCAATTCCAGGCTTCGGCACATGATCGTAACATCCGTGCTGGCGCTCGCGCCGACACCGGCCTTCGCGATCGACGAAGCGCTGTTACCGCGCAATCTGTCGCCCTGGGGCATGTTCGTCAGCGCCGACATCATCGTGAAGACGGTGATGGTCGGCCTCGCCGTGGCTTCGCTGGTGACATGGACGGTGTGGCTTGCGAAGACCATCGAGCTGCGCCGCAAGGGGGCGCTGGCTTTGCACCGGACGCGCGCGCTCGAAGGCAACATGACGCTGGCCGAGGCCGCGGCACGGGCCGGCGATGCGCATGATGCGGTCGCCCAGCTTATCCAGTCCTGCGCCAAGGAGGCGGAGCTCTCCGGCGGCGTGCTCGATAATGGCCTTGAGGAGCGGGTGGCGCTGCGGTTGGAGCGGGTCGAGGCGGCCATGTCCCGGCAGATCGCGCGCGGCACCGGCGCGCTGGCGACCATCGGCGCCACCGCGCCGTTCGTCGGCTTGTTCGGCACGGTCTGGGGCATCATGAATTCCTTCATCGGCATCTCCGAGAGCCACACCACGAGTCTTGCGGTGGTCGCGCCCGGCATCGCGGAGGCATTGCTTGCCACCGCGCTCGGCCTCGTCGCCGCGATCCCGGCGGTCGTGATTTACAATCATCTCGTTCGCGGCATCGCCAATTACCGCGCGCTGCTCAGCGATGCCTCGGCACAGCTTATGCTGCTGGTGAGCCGCCAGCGCGACCACGGAGAATTCCGCCTGGCGCGGGCGGCGGAGTAGGGCCATGTCCGCAAAGCTTGGCGCACGTTCGGGATCGCCGCTCAAGCGTGGTGATCCCAACGATCTCGACGTCACCCATGAGATCAACGTCACGCCATTCATCGACGTGATGCTGGTGCTTCTGATCATTTTCATGGTGGCGGCGCCACTTGCCACCGTCGACATCGGTGTCGATCTGCCGGCGAGCGCCGCCGAGCCCGCGCCGCGGCCGGACAAGCCGATCTTCGTCACCGTGAAGCCGGATCTTTCGATTGCCGTCGGTGAGGATCTTGTGTCCCGCGATGCGCTCGGCACCTCGCTCGCTGCCGCCACCAAGGGCCGCAAGGACGAGCGCATTTATCTGCGCGCCGACAAGGCGGTCTCCTATGGCGACCTGATGGAGGTGATGAACAGCTTGCGCAATGCCGGCTACCTGAAGGTCGCCCTGGTCGGCCTCGACGGGCGCAGCTGATGGCCTCCGCAAACGCGTTTGCCCTGCACGAGCCGCTCGGCGAAAGGGAAACCACGCGCTGGGGCCTATCGGCGGCCGTGATCGTGGCGCTTCACGTGGCCGCGGCACTGCTTGCGATGAGCTGGCTCAAGGCGATGCCCGAGCAAGGTGTGAGCCTGCCGGCGATCATGATCGACATGGCACCGGTGACTTCGGCGCCGCAATCGATGCAGGACGATGTCGCGCCAGGGCCGGCGATGCAGGAGGCCGACGCTTCGCCGCCGCAGCCCGTGCAGCAGCAAATGGCCGAGGAGACGATCGCGCCGACGCCGCCGCAGGAAAAGCCGGACGTTGTAGCGCCACCCGAGCAGAGATTGGAGCCGACCCCGGCCAAGCCCGAGCCGGCGAAGATCGTCCCGGTCGAAAAGCCGGCGCCGGCGAAGCCTAAGGTGGCTCGCCGCGAGGCGAAAAAGCCGTCGGAAGCGCCGCCGGCGCCGCGCACCAGCGCAGCCCCGCGCGCCGAGCGCGAGGCGGCGATGGCATCGGCCCAGAACGCCGGCGCGGTGGCCTCCGTGATCGCATCCTACAATCAGCGCGTCCGCGCGCATCTGATGCGCTTCCACCAATATCCGTCCTCTGGCGGCGGTCAGCGCGGCATCGCGAGGCTGAGCTTTACGATTGCTCGTAGCGGGCAGGTCACTTCCAGCCGCCTCAGTGGTTCGTCCGGCGTCGCCGCTTTCGACGCTCAGGCCATGGCGATGATCCGCCAGGCCTCGCCGTTTCCACCGATCCCGGACGAGGTCAAGAACGGCGCGATGAGCTTTACGATTCCGGTGGAGTTTACGGTGCGATAAGTCTCCGTTGTCACGCCCCGCGAAGGCGGAGCATCAAGTACGCCGCGGCATTTCCGTATGACGCCGCCGCCGCGGCGTACTGGATCGCCCGATCGAGCCCGGCGATGACCGTATCGAGAGAGCGTCGCCTCACTTCGCCTTCAGGAAATCCGCGACTTCGAGCAGCATGAACTCGTTATCGTCGGCCTTGTTGGGGTCGCGGCTGGACGAGAACGGCAGATTGTTGTCGTTGCCGACGATAATGCGAGTGTCGTCGACGCGATCGACGTTCTCGATGGTGAAGAACGGGAAGGTGTAGACGCCGTCATTGAGCGGCGTCCTCGCCTTCTTGTCGGGATCCCTGATCTTCAAGAGGTCGATATAGCCGATCTTGCGCACGGGCTTGCCGACATTGGCATCGGCGAGCTCGATCTTGTAGATGCGCTTGAATTTGGCGAGGTCAGGAAAGCAGTTCTCGCCGCGGGTGCCTTGCGGGCAAGACTTGTCGGCCGTGCCTTCGCCGTTATCGCGCTCGATGACGAGGCCGCTGGTCGGGTCGACCATGTTGAAGTCGCCGATGGCATTGCCGTTCTGTTCGAACACATACTGCCAATAGCGTCCGGTGAATTTCTCGGCAGCGACGTCGAATTCGAGGATGCGGGAGGCTTCCTTGCCGTCGACCTTCTCCCAGTCCTTCTTGTCGGCGTCCCACAGCGGTCCTTCGAGCAGGCCGTAGAGGAATTTGCCGTCCTTGGACGATGCAAAGCCCTCAAAACCCTTGGAACGGCGGAGGTTGACATTCGTGTAGGTCGCGCCCGGCGCGGCCGGCGTTCCCACTGCCCAATTGTCCGGCGAGCGCACCGGCTTGCCATCGGCGACCGTCTCGAACACGGCCAGGATCTTGCCGGTTTTGTCGGCCTTCAGGATATAGGGGCCGAACTCGTCGCCGATCCAGAAGCTGTCGGCGATGATCTGGAAGCCCTCGGTGTCGAAGTCCGAGCCGGTGAGATAGCGCTTCTGGGTATCCTCATGAACGATGCGGAACGGCACGCGTCTGTCGGGATCGTGCGGGAAGATGGTCTCCAGCCGCTCGATCTTGCCGCTGGTCCAATCCATCTTGTAGTGGTTCAGGTATAGCATCGAATCCGGCGAGTTGGCACGCGCGCCCATGCCGTTGTCGGTGATGACCCAGAACGTGCCGTCCGGCATGGTCTTGATGCCGGAATGACCCTGCAGCGGCTGGCCCCTAAACGGCAGCGACACGCCCGTCGCCCGCTCATAGGACTTGCCCATCACGGTGCCGAGCGCGTCGACGCGCTTGCCCGTCGTATATTTGCCCGAGGTCTTGAGATCGGCTGGCGCATCGGCGGGTGCGTCGATGAACGATTCGGCCGGCATCACCACGTGGCCGACGAGTTTGGCGGGGAATTCACCTTCGCTCTGCGCGAGCGCGGCGCTCGCGGTGAGAATGATCGTTGCGACGGTGCCGAGAAAAGTCGCGCGCATGTGCGTCTCCGGTTGGCGGACGCACGCCTTATGCGGACGGCACATTGCAGTTTTGTGAAGCCGGGCCAAACGCCGCAGTGGCCATCTACTCCTTTACCGCGCCCGTCAGCGACGACACGTAATAATCTACGAACAGGGAGTAGAAGATCGCAACCGGCAGCGAGCCGAGCAGCGAGCCGGCCATCAGCGCACCCCACTGATAGACGTCGCCGGTGACGAGCTCGGTCAGGATCGCGACCGGCACGGTCTTGTTGGCGCCGCTCTGGATGAACGCAAGCGCATAGATGAACTCGTTCCAGGACAGCGTGAAGGAGAAGATGCCGGCCGAGATCAGGCCCGGTACCGCCAGCGGCAGCGTGATCCGCCTCAGGATCTGCAGCCGCGTGGCGCCGTCGACCAGCGCGCATTCCTCGAGCTCGTAGGGAATCGACTTGAAATAGCCGATCAGGAGCCAGGTGCAGAACGGCACCAGGAAGGTCGGATAGACCAGGATCAGGGCAAGCGGTGAGTCGAACAGGCCGAACTGCACGACGACGGTGGCGAGCGGAATGAACAGGATCGACGGCGGCACGAGATAAGCGAGATAAATGCCGAGGCCGACATAAGGGCTGCCGCGGAAGCGCAGGCGTTCAATGGCGTAAGCGGCAAGCGTGCTCGCGATCAGCGACAGCGTGGTCGAGCCGATCGCGACCAGCATCGTCGTCCACAGCCAATGTGGATAGGCAGTGTTGAACAAGAGGTGCTTGATGTGCGCCAGCGTCGGCGACGAGATCCAGAACGGATTGTGCTCCTTGTAATTCATCAGCTCCGCGTTCGGCTTGAACGAGGTGATCGCCATCCAGTAGAACGGGAACAGCAGGATAAGTACGAAGCAGCCGAGCGGCAGATAGATCATCATCAGCCGCCGCAGCCCGGAGTCCCAGGCCATCGTGTCGGGCGCTGCCTTCGCGTCGGCGACAGCCGGTTGGGCGACTGTATCAGTCATTGCTCTCTCCCTGCTGCCATTTGCGGCGCGCCAGTCCGAAATAGGAGAACAGCGTCGCGAACACCAGGAACGGGATCATCGACACGGCGATCGCGGCACCCTCGCCGAGCTCGCCACCGGCGATGCCGCGCTGGAAGGCCAGCGTTGCCAGCAGATGGGTCGAGTTGCCGGGCCCGCCACGGGTGATGGCGTAGACCAGCTGGAAGTCGGTGAAGGTGAAGATGATCGAGAAGGTCATGACGATGGCTAGGATCGGCATCATCATCGGGAAGGTGATGTAGCGGAAACGCTGCCAGGCGCTGGCGCCGTCGAGCATCGCAGCCTCGTAGAGCGAGGGCGAGATGGTCTGGAGCCCAGCCAGCAGCGAGATCGCGACGAAGGGAATGCCGCGCCAGATATTGGCGGCGATCAGCGAGAAGCGGGCCGGCCAGGCCGAGCCGAGGAAGTCGATGTTGCTGGAGCGCCAATGCAGCACGTCGACCAGCAGATACGAGATGATTGAGAATTGCGGATCGTAGATCCACCAGAACGCCAGCGCCGACAGCACGGTCGGCACGATCCAGGGCAGCAGGATGATCGCACGCAGCACGCTCTTGAACGGAAAATGGTTGTTGAGCAGCAGCGCGAGCCAGAAGCCGAGTGCGAACTTTCCGAAGGTCGCGACCGCCGTGTAGACCACGCTGTAGAACACCGCGTTCCACCAAAGAGAATCGGTGAGGAGATACTGGAAATTTTCGAAGCCGACGTAGATGCCGCGCCGGCCGATCGTGGTGTCGGTGAAGGCGAGCCAGATGCCCAGGCCGAGTGGATAAGTCAGGAAGACCGCGAGCAGCCCGATCGCAGGCGCCAGACACATCGCGATCAGGAACGGCTTGTAGTCGAACAGGCGCACAATCCAGTTCGGCTGCCGCTGTGCGAGAACGGGGGAGGAGAAGGTGGTCACGGACATCGGTTCGGCGTCCTGTCTTGGGCTGTCGCTACCGCAGTCATTGCGAGCGAAGCGAGGCAATCCAGCCTGTCTGCGCGGTTCCGGTCTGGATTGCGTCGTCGCCTCGCTCTTCGCAATGACGGCTGCCTTGTCGTGAGTTTTTACCGGCCCTGCCGCCGGAAGTACCGCTTGCACCGCTGCTCGGCTTCTGCGGCAGCCGCCTCCGGCGTGGCAGCACCGGTCGCAACGGACGCGAACATCTGGATCAGCACGTAGTCGGCGCTGACGGCTCCCGTCGCTGTCGAGATCGGGCCTTTGTAGCCGTCGTAATAGGTGCTGTTCATCGTGTCCTTGAACAGCTTCACCTTGGGATCCTGCGACCACACGGCTGCTTCGGCGTAGGCGGCCAGCGGCTGAGACCAGTAGCCCGAATTGGCATTGAGCCACGGCTCGTACTGGTCCTTTTCCAGCATGTATTGCAGGAATGCCTTCGCCGCGTTGGGGTACTGGCTGTGCTTGAACACCATGGCGTTCAGCGTCAGGCCCGCCATCGGAGAGACCTTGGCCAGACCCTTCGGCAGCAGCTGATGCTCGCTGTCCTCGGCGATCGCCTTGGTGGCCGGATCGTTCTTCAGCGAGAAGTACAGCGAAACGCCGTTGGCGGTCAGGGAGATCTCCTGCGAGGAATAGGCCCGGTTGTTGCTGACGTCGTTCCACGACGTCGTGCCGGCGATGAAGGTCGGGTAGAGCTGCTTGACCCAGTTCAACGCGGCGATGGTCTCCTTGCTGTTGATCGTGACGTTGCCCTCTTCATCGAGCAGGGATCCGTTGTGCGACCACAGCGCCCAGCTCGCAAAACCGTTGCCATCGCCCTTGGCATTGCCGAGCGCGAAGCCGGCCGGCTTGCCGGCCTTGTGCAGCTTCTGGCACAGGTCGAGGACGCCGGCATGATCCTCCGGCACCTTGTCGAAGCCGACCGATTGCAGGACCGACTTGCGGTAGATCAGGGGGCCGGCCGTGGCGCCGAACGGCAGCCCGATCCAGGTATCGCTCTTGTTCTTCTTGCCGTAGCGCTGCGCCAGCGGCAGCCAGCCGCCATAACGCTTGCCGAGATAGTCGGCGACATCGGTCAGCTCGATCAACTTGTCGATATAGATGTGCGGAGCATCGGAGAAGCCGATGATGATGTCGGGGCCGGCGCCGGAATTGGCGGTCACTGCGGTCTGCTGATTGATATCTTCCCAGCCGACGAAGTCGACCTTGACCTCGACCCCGGTATCCTTCGTGAACTTTGCCGCGTTGGCGCGGAACACGTCCTCGTCGGCCTGGACGAAGCGTACCGGGCGCAGCATGCGCAAGGACGCGCCCTTCTCAATCGCGAGTTTCGGTGCCGCCACGTCGGCAGCCTTGATCGTTGATGGCGTTGTTTGCGCTGCAGCACCGGTGGCCGCGAGCGTTGCAGCAGACAGGCCCAGCGCCAAGGCATCACGACGCGTGATGTCGTTCCTCATCAGTTCCTCCCTTGATGTCTCCCTTCCCGGCGTTGATCGCCGGTGAAGGGCCGTTCCGGTTTCCGGCGCCTTTGCGCCGGCCGCCTAGCTGTTCGGCCCGCGATCCATGCTGACCGGTTGCCAGCGGCGGAGCGCGGTGCTTTGCAGCACCGACGGATTGACGCAGCTTACTGGCCACATGCCCTGAAGCACCAGTGACAATTCGTAGCCCACGCGGCGCTTGCGCGCCTCGTCGAACCGTGCCGAGGCCGAAGCGACGTGGGCGGTCAGGGTCACGTTCTCCATACCGAGCAGGGGATTGTTGTGCGAGGGCGGTTCTTTCTCCAGCACGTCAAGAGCGGCATGCGCGATCCAGCCCTCCTGGAGCGCCTTGATCAGGCTCTCCTCGTCCACCGTGGCACCGCGCCCGGTGTTGATGAAAATCGAGCCCTTCTTCATCTGCCGGAAGTGCTTCTCGGTCAGCATGTGATGGACCTCGGGCCGGGCGGGGGCGTGCATCGAGACGAAGTCGGATTGCGACAGCACCTCGTTCAGCGTCGCCGGGATCACGCCGTGGTCGTACATCAGCGTTTCCTGGATGAAGGGATCATAGGCCATCATGCGCAGGCCGAAGGGCGCTGCGCGTTTCGCAACCGCGCGCGCGACGCGGCCGAACGAGATGAAGCCGAGCGTCTGGCCCATCAGCCGCGGGATCTTGAGCAGCGCCGGCCGGCCCTCGGCCCAGCGGCCGTCGCGCACCATGCGATCCTGCTCGACCAGGCGACGGAAGCCCGCGAGCAACAGCATCATGGCGTGGTCGGCGACCTCCTCGATGAAGGTGTCGGGGATGTTGGTGACGGGAATTCCGCGGGCGGTGGCGGCCTTGACGTCAACGCTGTCGACGCCGACCGAGCCGAGCGTAATGACCTTGCAGTTTTCTAAGCTGTCGATGATGCTCTTGGTGATCGGGATACCCTTGGCATAGATGGCGTCGGCGTTTTTCGCGGCGGCGATGAACCCGGCCTCGTCGGCCGGCGCCTCGACGATCTCGGCATCGATCGGATCGAGCGCCTCGCGCTCATAGGAGTAATCGCTGCCCGCGACCGTGAAGCTCGCGCCCTTCGGCGTCACCACCCTGTATTTCGGCATTTTCTGCTCCCGATTTGGTTTCTTGTTGTGGCCTGCCTTCGTGGCTGACCTTTGCGTCTTTTACGCGAAATCGACGCGGCCGCGTACAATTCCCGGTTGTTGGCGCGGAGATAAATTGCCGGTTTGTGCGGCTGCGTCCGGGCTTCTACGGATGACCGTAAGTAACTTGATAAGGGCTCACACATAAAAGTTGATTCGATTTTGATCGAACTGGTCGCGTGCCCGTATCCCGTCATTGCCGGAGCCATCCCGTGAAATTGAGCAATCTGAAGATCGCCCCGAAGCTCGGCATTCTTGTCGGTGTCACCTTGTTGGGCCTGTGCATCTCCGGTGTCCTTGCCGGCTACCTGATGAAGCAGGAGATGGTGAATGCACGCATCGATCAGGCCAAGGCTATCGTCGAGCTGGCACGCAACTACGCGGGCGCTCTGAAGAAGCGCGTCGATGCCGGCGAGCTGACCAAGGATGCGGCCCTGGCCGAACTTCGCCGCTACGGTAACGCGATGACCTATGACAACGGCGCGGGCTACCTGTTCGGCACGTCGTATGACGGCATCACCCAGCTTGCGCCCGATCCGAAGCAGATCGGCACCAACCGCATGGACGTCGTGACCAACGGCCGCAAGCTGTCGCTCGAGCTGATGGACGGCGTCAAGGCGAAGGGTTCGATCCTGCTGTATTATGAATATGTGAAGCCCGGCCAGGAGAAGCCGATCCGCAAGATCGGATATGCAGTCGCCGTGCCTGGCTTCGAGATGTATCTCGGCACCGGCGCCTATCTCGACGACATCGACGCCAGGATGGGCCCGGTCTATTGGCTGCTCGGCCTGGCCATGCTTGGCATCGTCATCGTTGCGGGCAGCGTCGCCTGGCTGATCGGCCGCGGCATCAGCCGTCCGCTGGCGCTGCTCGGCGCCCGTATGAAGGACCTCGCCGATGGCAAGCTCGAGGGCGACATTCCCGGCGTCGGCCGCGGCGACGAAGTCGGCGCGATGGCCTCCACCGTGCAGATCTTCAAGGACAATGCGGTCCGCATCCGCGACCTCGAGAAGACCGAGGCGGATGCCAAGGAGCGTGCCGCGGCGGAACGTCGCAGCGCGATGGAAGACATCGCTAACGATTTCGAACGCAGCGTCAACTGCATCGTCCGCTCCGTCTCCTCGGCCGCCGCCGGCATGCAGAGCACGGCGCAGTCGATGACCGCGACCGCGACCGATGCCTCCTCGCGTGCCGCAACGGTCGGCGCTGCCTCGCAAAAGGCCTCTGGCAATGTCGGCACGGTTGCCGCTGCCGCCGAAGAGCTGTCGAGCTCGGTTGCGGAAATCTCCCGCCAGGTCACCCGCTCGACCGAAGTCGCCAGCCGCGCCGTCAGCGATGCCGAGCGGACCAACGCCACCGTGCAGGTGCTCTCGACCGGCGCCGAGAAGATCGGCGAGGTCGTCAAGCTGATCCATTCGATCGCCGCGCAGACCAACCTGCTCGCGCTCAACGCCACCATCGAGGCGGCACGCGCCGGTGAATCCGGCCGCGGATTCGCGGTCGTCGCCTCCGAGGTCAAGGCGCTCGCCAACCAGACTGCGAAGGCGACCGAGGAGATCTCCGCGCAGGTCGCGGCGATGCAGACCTCGACCAGCGACGCGGTCACGGCCATCACCGGCATCACCCAGACGATCGCCGAGATGAGCGAAATCACCGCCGGCATTTCGGCATCGATCGAGCAGCAGGGCGAAGCGACCCGCGAGATCGCCCGCAACATCCAGTCGGTTGCGGCCGGCTCGAGCGAGATCAACGCTCATATCGGCAGCGTCACGTCGGCCGCGGAAGCGACCGGCAGTGCGGCCAGCGACGTGCTCACCAACGCCCGCGAGCTGGACAACCAGTCCGGCGCGCTGCGCAGCGCCGTGGACGGCTTCCTCGCCAAGGTGCGCGCGGCGTAAGCCCGTGCGCTGAATTCGTAGAGTGGGCAAAGACGCAAAGCGTCGTGCCCACCTTTTTCTCTCGGCTGTCATGCCCCCGCAAAGGCGCATCCAGTACGCCGCGGCCTCTCGGTTCAAACACAGGCGCCTCTGGAATACTGGATCGTCGCCTCCTGCGGACGATAACATTGTCCGAGGAGCCCGCCCTACTGCTTCTCGATCTTCGCGTTCGTGATCAGCTTCTCCCACAGCACGAGCTGCTCGTTCACGAAGGTGCCAAGCTGCTCCGGCGTGCCCGAGAAGGCGTCCATGCCGAGGGTGGCGAGCTTGGCCTTGATCTCCGGATTCTCGACGATCTTCCTGATCTCGGTATTGAGCCGCGTCACGATCTCCTTGGGCATGCCGGCCGGGCCGAAATAGCCCTGCCATGACGAGATGTCGAAGTCCGGCACGCCGGCCTCCTGCATCGAGGGCAGATGCGGCACCAGCGGCGAGCGCTCCTTGGTGGTGACCGCGAGCGCGCGCAGCGCGTTGCCGTTGACATGCGGCAGGCCGGTCAGGATGTCGACGAACATCATCGAGACGCGGCCACCCATGACGTCGTTGAGCGCCGGCGGCGAGCTCTTGTAGGGGACGTGCAACAGGTCGAGCCCGGCATTGTGGGCAAAGGTCGCGCCGGACACGATCGCCGAGGACGAGCCCGAAGCGTAGCTCAGCTTGCCTGGGTTTGCCTTGCCATAGGCGACCAGCTCGCCAACAGTCTTGGCCGGCACTTCCGGGTTGACGACCAGCATGAACGGCAGGTCGCCGGTGCGCGCGATCGGCGTGAAATCCTTGACCGGATCGTAAGTGAGGCTCTTGAGCAGATAGGGATTGGCCGAATGCGTGGTGTTGGTCGTCACCAGCAGCGTGTAACCGTCGGGAGCGGCCTTCGCGACGTAGGTTGCGGCGAGCATACCGTTGGCGCCCGCCTTGTTCTCGATCACGATGCCGACGCCGAGCGCCTGCGACAGATGCTGCGAGATCAGCCGCGTCGTGGTGTCGGTGCCGCTGCCGGCCGCGAACGGCAACACCAGCGTGATGTTGCGGCTCGGATAATTGTCGGCCTCGGCCGTGGATGCGGCGGCGAGGCACAATACGGCCGCGCCGATGGCACGCAGGTTTCGAGTCAACGCTGAAATCATGTCTGGACGTTCCCTCTTTGTCGTTGGCGGGGAACCTAGCGTCTCCTCATTGAAATCGGAAGCGGTGAGTTTGCCGCCGTGTCTCCGCGCCGCGGAATTACTTCGCCGCCGAACCCTGGCGCGAGGCGATCACGACCCCGGCGAGCACCAGCGCGTAGCCGATCAGGTGGAACGGCTGCAGCTTTTCGCCGAGCAGCAGGATCGCCATCGCCGAGCCGAACACCGGCACCAGATGGAAGAACGGCGCGGCGCGGTTCGGGCCGATCAGCGCGACGCCGCGGTTGAAGAAGAGATAGGCCAGCGTCGAGGGGAAGATCAGGATGTAGCCGAGGGTTGCCAGCGTCGTGCCGTCGAACTGCAGCACGCGGCCGCTTAGGGCCTCCCAGATCGCGGTCGGCAGCAGCATCGTCGCGCCGCAGCAGGTGGTGAAGGACAGGAAGGAGAGCTGGTGAATTTTTGGCCGGCGCGGGATGAAGGCCGAATAGAGACCGAACGCCACCAGCGAGGAGGCGAACATGATGTCGCCTCTGTTGAAGCTGATGCTCGCGAGTGCGGCGAGATCACCGCGCAGGATGATGATCAGCACGCCGAGAAGCGAGATCGCAATGCCGGCGAACTGCGCACCGGTCAGCCGCACCCCGAACAGCACCAGCGACCACAGCGCCACGAACAGCGGACCTGCCGACTGGATCAGCAACGCGTTCAGCGCCTCCGTGTATTGCATTGCCCAGTACGAGATCGCGTTGTTGAAGGCAAATCCCACCAGCGACAGGAACAGCATCAGGGGCAGGCTGTTGCGCAAGGCAGGCCAGTCGCGCTTCAGATGCGGCCAAGCGAACGGCAACAGGATGAGGAACACGCCGAACCAGCGGATCGTGGTCACGGTCAGCGGCGGCACATGCGCGCCGACATGACGCGCGAGCACGATGTTGCCGGCCCAGAACAACGAGCTCAGGCTCAGCAGCAGATAAGGCTGGTTGTTGAGCCAACTGGCCGTATTGGAGGCCGGTGGCGCGGGCGAAGCGATCGTCATTGGCGTCGATACGAGCTTGCGCCGGATTGCCGCCATGACACAAGTCACGCGGCCGCAATGCTACAATGCAGGCATGACCCGAGGAGGCGTCATTGGCGGTTAATATGTTGGACGCAATGTGCTCTTCCGCTCTCCCGCAAGAGGCTATGGGATTCCCGGTTTTATGCTTTGGATTGCAAGCAGATAACCTTCGAGGATTGCGGCGAGGCGGTCCCAGCCGTCTCGCATTGTCTTTGGG